>SFPH01000309.1 GCA_004552115.1 Bacteroidales bacterium | reverse complement strand
AATCCGGTGGAATCGTTAAAGGCGGAGTGATGAGCGGGCTCTTTTCGGTGTGTTTTTTGCAAATGTATGATTAAAAGAATTGAAGAAATATGAGAGTGTTTATATCTGCTTTGGTTGGGCTGATGCTGAGTGCTTCGGCGTTCGCTCAGACTTCGTCGGGTATAGCACCGTCAACAGATTATCCTTCGCCCGCAGCGGCCGTGAAGTCGAGTCTTGACGGACCTATGTTCGCCGTATCAATAAGGAGACCGGAGAGGTGCTTTTCCTTGGGAATGAGAAGTACGTCAAAATGAGCCGTGAGGCGTCTGAAGATGATACAACCGTGGCCGGGAAGGTGAACTATCAGCTCGTGATGTCATCCTCTACTGTTTATCTGATGAATGTCAATACCGGCACGTTGTGGTATCTGAAGAGTCAGGGGTTGACGCATGCGAATGACAGCTTTGTGCTGGTAAAGGAGAAGTAGATGATGTGGGATGTTGAGAAGCGGTCACCTGGGTGGCCGCTTGTTGTGAAAAAGCGGAGTGATGGTGAATCACGCTGAATAAGGCGTTTATTATGCTTACATTTTGTAAAATAAGGCATTGGAGATATGGAGACTTTGTAAAATAAGGCGTTTTGTCAGAAAAATTCAGTATATTTGTACCTCAAAATCAATTGATTGATATGCAAAAGAAACAGATTGTCATAGATAAGAGAACTCTTGAGGTGATACTGAATGACCAGAAGTCTGAAATGGAGGGGTGGACAGACGAGTTTCTCTGCTCCCGCAACGAGGAAAGTCTGGTTGATCTCGGCAGCCCGCAGGCTCAGGTTGTAATAGGTGTCCGTCGATGCGGAAAGTCAACGCTGTGTATGCAGACTTTGGCTGGCGCTGGCGTCAAGTTCGCTTATGCGGATTTTGACGATGAGCGTCTTGACGGTCTTGATACTGCGCAGCTGAATGATGTGCTGGAGGTGCTGTATAAGATATATGGCTCTTTTCAGTACATTTTTCTTGATGAGATTCAGAATATCGAAGGCTGGCCTCTGTTTGTGAACAGGCTTCTCAGAAACAAGATGCATGTTGTCCTGACCGGTAGCAATGCTAAGTTGCTCAGCAGTGATCTTGCAACACACCTCACCGGCAGAAGCAGCGAGATTGAGTTGTATCCTTTCTCTTTCGTGGAATATTGCAAGATGAAGGGCGTGAACACTTCCTCGCGTACGACTAAGGCTATTGCGGAACTTCGCAACTGCTTTGATGAATACATGAAGAAGGGAGGTTTTCCTGAACTCATGACGGTGAAGAATGACAGGATGTATATTTCCAATCTCGTGAATAACATTCTAAAGAGGGATATCGAGCAGAGGTATAAGATTACGTTCCCGGCTCAGTTCGAGAATATGGCCAACCATCTGCTCAATATTTCTCCTGCAGTGGTTTCTGCACCGGATATTGCCGAGCAGTTCAGCTTCAAGTCGGCTCATACTGCCCGCAACTATGTGTCATATCTGAAACAGGCATATCTTCTTACGGGCGTGAAGAAATACTCTCCAAAGAGCAAGCTTCGTGTGACTCAGGAAAAGGTATATGCCGTTGATGTGGCTCTGATGAACAAGAGGGAGAATGCATTTGCCGGAGACAATCTCGGCTGGAGGCTTGAGACTATAGTACTCAGCCATTTGTTGCGTAAATGCAAGCTTGAAGGTTGGGATGTGTATTATCTGAAGGACCGCAGCGGAGAGTGTGATTTTGTGGTGTGTGACGGCAATAAGGTTATGCAGTGCATCCAGGTTTCATACGACATCTCAAGTAAAAAGACTCGCAAGAGAGAGATTGACGGACTCCTGCTGGCGCATAGGCAGACCAAGTGTGAAAACCTTCTGCTGCTGACTGATCATGTTTATGAGGAGGTTGACAAGGACGGTGTGCACATGGTGGTAAAGCCGGTATATGAATGGTGCACGGAAATGGCAAAAGAATAATATGAAAAAAGGCAAGATACTAGTAGTCGATGACAACCAGGGCATACGCAGTGCCCTGAAGATACTCCTGCCCGCTCACTTCGCCGAGGTGGAGATCATAGCGTCGCC
>SFPH01000308.1 GCA_004552115.1 Bacteroidales bacterium | reverse complement strand
GAAGGAAATCGTGCCGCTTACGGCGACATTGACCCCGCAGAAGCACATACTTCTGATCTCGGGCCCGAACGCAGGTGGCAAGTCGGTGTGTCTCAAGACCGTAGGCCTGCTCCAGTACATGTTCCAATGGGGAATGCTCATCCCTACCTCCGAGACATCCGAGATGGTGGTGTTCGACAGGATCATGGCGGATATCGGAGACGGGCAGTCCATCGACAATGACCTCAGCACATACAGTTCCTTCCTCGATTCGATGAAGGAAATGCTCGCCATCGCCGACAGCAGGACACTGGTCCTCATCGACGAGTTCGGGTCCGGAACCGAGCCGGCAGCCGGCGGAGCCATAGCGGAGGCCATCCTCAGCGAATTCGACAAAAGGGGCGTCTACGGCATTGTCACCACTCATTATACGAATCTGAAACTCTACGCATCCAACGGGGATACCGGTGTCGTGAACGGAGCCATGCAGTTCGACGTCAAGAACATAGCCCCGCTTTTCAAGCTGGAGATGGGACTGCCCGGCAATTCGTTCGCATTCGAGCTGGCAAGGAAGATGGGACTGCCGGAGGACATTGTCAAGGATGCGGAGAACAGGGCCGGCGAGGAGTTCGTAGGCATTGAGCGGAATCTCCGCAAGATTGCCAGGAACCGGAAGGCCCTGGAGGAGAAGCTGCAGCGGATCAGGAACACGGACAAGACGCTCGAATCCATCACCGGGAAATACGAAAAGGAACTCCAGGACATAAAGAAACTCAGGCAGGCCATCCTGGAAGAGGCCAGGGCCGAGGCTGAGGAGATAGTCAGGAACGCCAACAGGAAGGTCGAGAGCACAATCCGCGCAATCAAGGAGGCACAGGCAGAGAAGGATGAGACCAGGAAGGCCAGGAGCGGCCTTCAGGATTTCGTCACCGCTCTCGCAATGAAAAAGGAACAGGACGAGCAGGACAGGGAGGCCTATATCGAGAAGAAACTGCGTCAGGTCGAGGAGCGGAAGCAGCGTCAGAATATGCGCAGGAAGGGCAAGATGAGCGAGGAGGAGAGGAAGAAAATCCAGGAGCAGGAGGAGAAGGAAAGGAAAATCGCCGAGTTCCGGAACGGACCGCTGAAGGTCGGAGAGAAAGTGAGAATCAAGTCCAACGGAATGGTCGGCGAGGTGGCCATCGTCTCAGACAAGGCCGTCACGGTAATCGTGGGCAGCATCAAGAGCAAGATGCCGCTGGACAAGGTTGAGAGAATCACCTCCAACGAATACAAGGCCGCCGTGAAATCCGAGGTGAAGGCCACGGCAGTTCCTGTCCGCAGTGATTCCATTTCCGAAAGGAAGCTGAATTTCAAAATGGAGCTGGATGTCAGGGGACAGAGGGTCAATGAGGCCATCGAGAATGTGATGCATTATGTGGATGATGCCGTGATGCTGGATGTCCCTTCGGTGAGAATCATCCACGGCAAGGGCACGGGGGCCCTCAGGGAGGAGATTCAGAAATATCTCAGGACGGTGCCGGGAGTACTGTCGGCGAAGGACGAGAGCATCCAGCTGGGCGGGTCCGGTGTCACGGTGGTCACATTTGACAGATGATTCCGCAGGAAAGAAAAACCGATATAACATAAAACTGATGAACAGTAACCAATATTGCATAATAATGGCCGGAGGCCATCTGAACAGATTCTGGCCTATCAGCCGGGAAGACATGCACAGATGCGTCGGGGTCGTGCCGCAGGAGAACATCATCGTGGTCACATTGTCCAAGTTCAAAGACCTGGTTGTCAAGCAGATACCGGAGCTAAGCGAGGAGAATCTCCTTCTGGAGCCATACGGTCGCAGGACCGGGCCCTGTGTTGCGTATTCCACCTACACCCTCCTCAAGAGGAACCCGGACGCAGTGATGGCGGTTACTCCTTCGGACTTGATAATCAGGGACGAAGACATGTTTCGGAAGGCATTGTCGGACGCATTGGACTATGCCTCGGCCAATCCGGTCCTGATGTCCCTGGGCGTGAAGCCGTCCAGCCCGGACACGGAGTTCGGCTACATCCAGGCTGTCGGAGGACGAGAGGCCTGCAGCAAGAACGAGCCCGTAAAGGTGAAGACATTCACCGAGAAGCCGGACAGAGAGATTGCCGAAGTGTTTTATAAAAGCGGTGAATTCTTCTGGAACTCAGGTATTTTCGTATGGCAGGCCAATGTGATCAAGGAGGAGATGGAGAAGCATGTCCCGGAAATCACCCGCCTTTTCGACGGCTGGGAGGGAGCGCTCGGCACCAGGGCGGAAGAGGTCTTCATCGAAAGGGCCTATGCCGACTGCCTGAAGATTTCCATCGACTACGGCGTAATGGAAAAGACGGACAAGGCTTGGGTATATCCTGTAAATTTCGGCTGGTCAGACATTGACAGCTGGGATGCCCTGTACTCCAATATGCCCGACAAGGATGCCGCATCCTGCAGAAGGACAGGCGCAATATCATCCTGTCCTCCAACAAGGACAAGCTTGTGGCCATCAGGGGGCTGGAGGACTGCATTGTCATCGACACGGATGACGTGCTTCTCATCTGCCCGAGGGACGACAGACAGTACAAGGAACTGATTACCGGGACAGGCATGCCGGGATTCGACGAATACAGGTAATTCCATCGCGGAGCGGGCGGAGGAGATTCCGGCCTGAATGCAGAGCAGGATGAAAGATGAACGGTAAAGGAAAACTCGGAAAGGCGGGAGAGGATGAGGTCTGCAGATATCTGATTTCCCGCGGACATACGATACTGGAAAGGAACTGGAGGGCTGGAAAACTGGAAATAGACATCATTTCCCTGAGCTCCGGCGGGATTCATTTTGTGGAAGTCAAGAGCCGGACAGTTCCTGTCCAGGGTGAACCCGAGGAGGCCGTGAACGCGGTGAAGCAGAGGAATATTGTAAAGGCGGCAAGAAGATACATGTCCACCGGGGGAAGCGGGCTCTCCGACAGTCTGGAGATCTGGTTCGATGTCGCCGCCGTGACATTTGACGGCGGCGATATAAGAATCAGCTATTTCCCGGGAGCATTCGTCCCGATTTATGCATGAGGGATATGCCGGGAGGGGAAATGCAGAGCTAGCCGCATATCCACGTACCCCTTCTCCAGAGCTCCTCGAACGGGCCCCTCTTGTGATTTCTGAGCCACCATCTGCAGAACAGGTA
>SFPH01000307.1 GCA_004552115.1 Bacteroidales bacterium | reverse complement strand
AGGTCTTAGGCTATTTCCATTGATACATAAATGCTATTGATTGCGCCGTTTTCCTCAATGACCATTGCCAGCAACAACCTTGGTAGAAACAACACGCTCATCAGAAATGATTTCGTTTTCAAAAAGAGTATCTTGCGTAACGGTGTTAGCGCCGGGCGGAATTAGCCATTCCTGGCCGGGCGGAAATCGCCAATTTTGGCCGGATGAAAATAGCTAATCATGATTTCATGAAATCCTTTACACTTAGAGGGTAGCCAGCCCTCGGTGAAAGGAGGAATCATGAAGAAACCTAACTTTGCAGCCATGAATCCAGTAGTAGCAGAAGCTATACAGCAGATAATGGCTGAACAGGGAGCCTAACTTTGCAGCCATGAATCCAGTAGTAGCAGAAGCTATACAGCAGATAATGGCTGAACAGGGAGACAAGTTCTCTCTGGAAGAAATCAACCTCGCAGACCTTGGACGTCGTACAGGCATTTCCCGCGCCAAACTGCGCCGCATGAAAGAACATGACTTTGAGGATGTCCAACACGCATTGAAGGGCCGCAAGGCCACAACCACTCTCCTGAGTGGCTACACCGGCATTTTGGACGGCCTACTCAAAGCAGGCGTTGTAAACTCTGTCGTGTGCCTTGATAAACTTCGCAAGAGCGGATTCACTGGTGGTAAAACCATCGTCAAGGACTACATCTCTGCCCACCATCATCTTGTTCCCGCCCCTCGTCATGCAGTTGATCCGCAGGGAAACCGTGGACGACGGTACTCTACCGGTCCCGGAGAGGCGTTTCAGATGGACTGGGGCTTTACGAAGGTACAGGCATACGATGGAAGTGAATACAACGCCGCCTGCTTCGCTATGATTTGTCACCACTGCGGGCAACGGTATGTGGAGTTCTTCCCCAATGCAAAGCAGGAAAATCTGTTCATTGGGATGATCCACGCTTTCCGCTACATGGGTGTTCCTCAATACGTCCTGACGGATAACATGAAGAGCGTAGTCATTCGGCGTGACCTGGATGGCAATCCAATCTGGCAGAAGGACTATGAGCAGTTCATGAAGACCGTTGGATTCCAGACGAAGCTCTGCAAGCCCCGGCATCCCTTTACGAAGGGCAAGGTGGAACGTCTGGTACGGTTCGTAAAGGAAAACTTCCTCGTTGGGCGCGTGTTCTGGAATGTGACCGATTTGAATTATGCAGCTTTGGATTGGTGCAATGAACAGAACGCTGCTTACCACAGGGGGATTGGCATTCCCCAGGATATCCACTCAGAGCGCTGTCTCAAAGTGGTATCCATTCTGGATGACAGCTACGAACTGCTGTTTTATCTCTGTCCGGAGCGCCGGATTTCTTTTGACGGGTTTGTAAGCTATGAGGGGCGTCGTTTTGGGGTCCCCTATACCTACCATGGCAAGACTGCCCGTGTGCTGCGCGACGGTGATACGCTGTACATCTATTCATCCGATATGGCCTTTCTCCTGACCACGCACAATGTGACCTGGGCGCGCCGGGACAGCTTTTGTGAGAACCAGTATGCTCTGCCTGAGCAGCCGGAAGAGTTCCCCACCATGCCGGTAAAGACGGTGATTAAACAGCTTCCAGAGCCGGTCCGTGACCTCTCCTTTGAGAAGTTCAACTTCAGCAAGGAGGATGGTTGGGATGAATAATACGCTGTTAGACACTGTGGCTGCGTGCAGCAAGGATCTGATGAAGTTTGGGTTCTCGGTGGAAGAGTTTGCTACTCTGGTACAGGAGAACAACATGACTGACGCAGAAGTCCTTGCAGTGGCTAAGGTCTTTGAACATCTAAAAGCAAAGAAAGACAGCTCCACTGTTGACTTCTTACTGCGTACGAGCCGACTGCCGCTGAAGGTTCCGAAAACCTTTGAAAACTTCGATTTCAGCCGCATCACTGGGAAGAACATTGACAAGTTGCGTAACCTCTCTACGCTGTCCGCCCTCTACGCCCACAAAAACCTCGCCTTCATTGGGAAACCAGGAACCGGAAAAACTCATTTGGCGCAGGCTTTTGGCCGCGCCTGTTGCGAGCACGGCATGAAAGCATACTTCATTAAGATGACCGAGCTGCGTGACCGAATGACGGATGCCCGACGTGCTGGCCGTGAAAGTACGCTCCTCGCAGCTCTCGTTCGGCCTTCCTGCCTGATTATTGATGAAGTGGGGCATTGCGAGTTTGACAAGGAAAGCAC
>SFPH01000306.1 GCA_004552115.1 Bacteroidales bacterium | reverse complement strand
TTGCAATATTGCCCTTGAGCAATTGCCGAACGCTTCGGAGATGACAGAGGCGCAGATCAACGCCTATCAGGGTGAGTTGCGCTTTATCCGTGCCTTCGACTATTTCCAGGTGGTTCGGATGTGGAACGGCGGTCCGCTCCGTACCGAGGAGAACATGAAGGAATTTAATCAGCCCAAAGCGGATGCGGCTACACTTTATGACTTTATTATCAAGGATCTGCTGTTTGCGGTGGAATATGCGCCGGAAAAGGCTCGCTTGGCAGGTACACCCAGCCGTTATGCGGCAGCCAGTCTGCTCTCGCAGGTCTATCTGCAATTGGGTAAATACGAGGAATCCTTCAAATATGCGAAGCAGGTGGTCGATAGCGGCATGTACTCGTTGGTACAGGTAGCTGCCTCAGCTGACTTTGACAAGGTGTTCGGCCCCAATCTCCAAACCTCTTCGGAAGAGATTTTCTATATGAAATCGGAGAATCAAACAGGCACTTGGGCAAATGGTTGTGAATATGTGATGTTCTGTTCACATCCCTCTGCTGTAGCTGGTAATGATTTCCCGTTAATCCGCTATCCGGACGTTCTGTTGGTCTATGCGGAAACTGCCGCTCGTCTCAACAACGGTCCCACGGCGGATGCGATGGAGAAGTTGAACATCATCCATCGTCGTGCCTACGGGTATGACCCCAACAGTCCCTCACCGGTAGATTTCAAGTTAGCGGATTATGCCACACTTGATAAGTTCATGGATCTGTTGATACAAGAACAGATGTATGAATGCTTCAACGAGGCGAAGCGCTGGTTCTTCCTGCAACGTCTCGGCATTGCCAAGGAGCAGATCAAGAAGATCAAGGGTATCGACGTGGCGGATAAGCACATGCTCTTCCCCATCCCGACCACCGAGTTTGACTACAACGAGGCAATGGATCCCAACACGGATCAGAATCCGGGCTACTAATTTGTCTAAATAGATGAAATGGAGGGTGTATCATTTTTTTTGATACCCCTTCATTGAATCACTCAAAAACATATATAGATACACATGAAATCCTTATTTGTTGTCTTGGGACTAACCTTGGCTTGTTGTGGCGCATCCGCTCAGCAGAGCTTCCCCACCTCGCAGAAGGAGGACAAGGAGCAGATTATGAGTGAGGCGTACTGGAAGATCTGGAATCCCAGTGTGCAGAAACAGATTGACCAGGACATTGAGAAATACCGCAAGGCGAATGGCGTGATCTATTTGGACGATGCCGCGGCGGGAACCCCTGTGCAGATCAAGCAGGTGAGCCATGACTTCGTGTTCGGAGCCAGCATGTTCAACTTCAACCAGCTGGGAACGCCTGCAGCCAACCAGCGTTACAAGGAGCTGTTCGGCACGCTCTTCAACCGGGCTACGGTGCCCTTCTATTGGGAGCCTTTTGAGATGCAGCCGGGTCGCCCCCGTTTCCGGGAGGAGTATTGGGACACCGAGGCCTACTGGAACCGGCAGGAGAACCCGAAGTACCAGCCACATTGGCGCCGCCCGGCTCCCGACCCGATGATTGCCTATTGCGAGAGCCACGGCGTGCCGGTGCATGGCCATCCCTTGACGTGGGGCAGCCGCCGCTGGCACCATCCCAACTGGATTGTCGATCAGATCCTGACGGACGAGGAGCGGGAGACCTTGAAGCAGTATGTGGCGGAATATGCGGATGAGAAGAACTTCGCCAACGAGGACAAGATGACCCCTGCCGGAGTTGGGACCGAAGCTGCAGCGGCTGATGACTAAGCGCATGACGGAGATCGTGAAGTACTATGGCGACCGGGTGAGCAGCTGGGACGTGGTGAACGAGAGCGCGCAGGATTTCGCCAAGGGGGCAATGGTGCCGGGCTCGAAACTTTGCAAGAGCAACTACGGCTTCATGCCGGGCGATTTCACCTACGAGGCGTTTCAGGTGGCTGCCGGGTTGATCTCCGACAATGCCTTGATGAACATCAACGACTACTGGACGGGGCCGGAATATGCCGAGCAGGTCAAGGATCTCTTGAAGCGGGGATGCCGTATCGATGTGGTCGGTTCGCAGATGCACCTTTTCAATCCGCAGCAGTGCTTGGACATTGCCGCAGGCAAAGAGATTCAGACCCCGCAACAGGTGTGGAAAGTGATGAACAACCTCTCTGAGGCAGGATTGCCGATCCACCTGAGCGAGATCACCATCACCTCGCCTGGCAACGACACGAAGGGCCAGCAGATCCAGGCGGTGATCGCCCAGAACCTCTATCGCTTGTGGTTCAGCTGCAAGAACATGATGGGCATCACCTGGTGGAACATCGTGGATGACTGTGGGGCACCGGGCGAGCCCTCCGTATCGGGTCTTTTCCACCGTGATATGAGTCCGAAGCTCTCTTTTTATGCCTTGGATAACCTGATCAATCATGTCTGGAAGACCGAGACGAGTGTCAAGGCCGGGAAGAACGGCGAGGTGAAGTTTCGGGGGTTCCGAGGTGACTATGCAATCACCTATACCGACAAGGCCGGTGAGGAGCGGACGGTGACCTATCACCTGAAGTAAACGATTGGAAATGTAAACAGTGTTTTTTCATCATCTTACATAAATGGGTTTTTGAGTTAGTTTAGGTCAACAAGTGGGGAGTCCTCCGCAAAGGTTTGGATGGTTTAACGAGAGAGGGTTCCCCTTTTTTTTTCTAAGTGTAACGGTTTCCGAGGGCTCGGAAGGCATTTCGCAGAGCGAGCGGAGGTTTCCGAGGATTCGGGAAGGACTTCGCTGAGCGCGCAGCCGTTTCCGAGGGCTCGGGAAGGCATTTCGCGGAGCGCGCAGCTGTTTCCGAGGGTTCGGAAGGCATTTCGCGGAGCGCGCAGAAATTTCCGAGGATTCGGAAGGCATTTCGCGGAGCGCGCAGCCGTTTCCGAGGACTCGGAAAGCATTTTGCGGAGTGCGCAGCTGTTTTCGAGGGCTCGGAAAGCATTTTTCCCCCTTTAAAAGCTATTTCAGAATAGTTGATGAGCAGAAAACGCGTATCTTTAGGG
>SFPH01000305.1 GCA_004552115.1 Bacteroidales bacterium | reverse complement strand
GAGGACACGGCCTTTGCCTTGAAACTGTCCCCGTTTATGACTGCCACGGAGCCGGTGATGCGCTTGACGGTGGTCTGGGCATAGCCTGTCACAACCACCTGGTCCAGCACGTTGTTTTCCCAGGCGAGAATGATTTTCACATCCGCAGTGGCCTGAGGATTAAGTACATAAGTAAGAGACTCCATCCCCACCGAGGAGATGGTGAAGGTTTTTGCTCCCTGCGGCAATGTCATCGAGAACCGGCCGTCAAGGTCGGTGGTCGTGCCGGCGCTCGTCTTCTCGTTGCAGACAATGCCCGCTCCGATGACAGCTTCTCCATCGCTGTCGATGACAATGCCCGAGAATGTCCCGCTCTGGGCTCCCGCCCTGATTCCTGTCAGCAGCAGGACAATAAAAGGCAATATGGCAAGTTTCGTTTTCATCCGGTAAGAACAATGCTTCCGCAGGCTGCGGAATATGAATGATGTCAGTGGATTACAATGCCCTCGTCACGCATTGCGGCGATTGCCTCCCTATGCCCGTTCTCGTCCACATAAGCCAGGCAGTCCTGCAGGAGAATCACGTGGAAACCTGCCTTAAGAAGGTCCTCGCAGGTGTTCCTGACGCAATATTCAGTGGCGATTCCGCAGACATACACGTCCTTAGGCTCCAGCATTGCGGCTACCTCGCCGAGTGACTGGCCGGCGGAGTTGCGTCCGTCGAAGCCGGAATACTGCTCCACGGCCTTGTCGCAGCCCTTGTCGAATGTCCTCCCTGCTCCCTGAATGAGGAATGGTCTGCCGGATGATGATCCCGTATGAAGAACACCGGAAGGTCGTCATTCCTTGTGTTCTTTATGAACTGGAGTGTGTTGGCTACGGCCTTGTCCGCACCCAGGCAGGCCAGGCTGCCGTCTATGAAGTCGTAGAGCATGTCCACTACGACGAGCAATGAATCATTTATCATATCTTGAATCTGCCTATTTCCTCCACGAGCTTGGAGAGGATGTCATTCTTGAGGTTGTAGAGGTCGTCGGATATGTCCACCTTGTAGTAATGCGGATTGATGAGCCTCCGCTCCGACGGGCTGAAATGGTGAAGGGTGTCATCATGGAAGGCCTTCTTCTCCATAAGGCTGCGCTTTGGGGCCACCCTGACGCCGTTTTCCACTGCAGGAATCTGCAATGCCCTCCAGGTGTATTCTCCGGCCTCGAAAGTCTTGTACTTGTATCTGTCGTACTCATCCGTGGCCGTGAATGTCCTGCCGGCCTCGATGTCTTCCGAGAGTCTGTCTCCGCGGAGACAGGTGATGTCGCATTTGTATATCTCGTTTCCGTTCTCGTCCTTCTTTGTAATGCGGTAGGTGATCTGGAAGCCCGGGTTTATGAGCTTGATCCTGTCCTCGGATTTCTTCAGCACGGGCTCGCCGCCGATCTGCACGAGCTTGTAGACATTGCCGAAGCATGGGGCTGCCTTGCTGGTGGCTATCGCATCGCCCACTCCGTAGGAGTCGATTTTGGCACCCTGCCTTTCCAGATCGGTGATGAGATACTCGTCAAGGGAGTTCGTCGCGAAGATTTTACATCCTGTAAGTCCGTGGGCGTCAAGGATTTCCCTGACTTTTACCGAAAGGTAGGCGAGGTCTCCGCTGTCCAGCCTCACGCCGTACCCGTAAGGATAATTGTTGTCGATCCCGTTCTCCCCGAATGCCCTTATGGCATTGAGAATGCCGCAGTGGAGGGTGTCGTAGGTGTCGATCAGGAGAATCAGGTTCTCTCCCCGGTGGGTGTTGATGTAGTCGTTGAATGCCCTGTGCTCTCCCTCCACGGTGCTGCCGTATGAGGTGACGAAACTGTGGGCCATGGTGCCGGTGGAAGGGACTCCGTTCATCACTCCGGTCAGAATGTTGGAGGTGGAGGCGCAGCCTGCTATGATGGCTGCCTTCGCCCCGTAGGTGGCTGCCCATGGTCCGTGCGCCCTTCTGGAGCCGAACTCGCTCACGGGCCTGTCTGTAGCCCTGCATACCCTGGATGCCTTGGTGGCGACAGCCATCTGGTGGTTCATTATGCAGAGCATCGGGGTCTCCAGCACCTGTGCCTGTATGAGAGGGGCCTCCACAATGATGATAGGCTGGTTAGGGAAGGCTATCTCGCCCTCCTTCATAGCATAGATGTTGCCGGTGAACTTCATTCCGGCGAGATAATGCCTGAACTCGGCATAGCCGTCCCCGGGAAGGAACTTCTCGAAGAAGCTTTCCGGCATGGAGCCGAGATTGGCCACCATTTCAAGCACCTCCTCGGTGCCGCTCACTACAGCCCAGTTGTTGTTTTCAGGGGCTTTTCTGTAGAACAGGTTGAAAACAGCCTCCGAGCAATATGCAAATTCCTTGAATTCCATTCTCAAACAGATGTTTGTCAATATGAAAGGCAAACTTACTGAAAACTCTTGAATTTACCGTCAAAACGGGGGCAAAATATGCTGACAAATCCCCGGAACTTTGTTATATTCGCATAAAACTATGTACAATGCAGGAATCGCTGATTCAATTATACAAATCATATACAGGTACCGAACCCGTATCGGTCATTGAGCTTAATTCTTCCGGCAGCAACCGCAGATATTTCCGCCTCACGGGAGCGGATGGAAGCACTGTCATCGGTGTCGCCGGCCTTGACCGCAGAGAGAATGCCGCATTCACCTATCTCTCATCACATTTCCTCAGTCGTGGAATCAATGTCCCGGAGGTCTTGTCGGTCAGTGGGGACGGGATGTGCTATCTCCAGGAGGATCTGGGGGAGACATTGCTCTATGACCTGGTGAAGGCTGGGCGGGAGAGCGGGGATTACTCCCCGGAAGAAAGGGAAGTCCTGAAGAAGACAATCAGCCTGCTTCCGAAGATCCAGTTTCACGGAGCGGAGGGTCTGGACTTCAATGTCTGCTTCCCCGAGCCCGAGTTCAACGGCAGGATGGTTCTCTTCGACCTCAATTATTTCAAATACTGCTTCCTGAAGGCGACGGGTCTGGAATTCGACGAGATCCGCCTGCAGGAGGATTTCGAGGCGATGAGGGAGGATCTGACATCGGAGGATACCACCGCATTCATGTACAGGGACTTCCAGGCGAGGAACGTGATGATAAGGGATGGCGAACCGTATTTCATTGATTTCCAGGGAGGCAGGAGGGGACCTGCATATTATGACGTGGCATCCTTCATCTGGCAGGCCAGGTCGAGATATCCGGAGGATTTGAAGAACGAACTCGTTCAGACCTACATCGAGGCTGCGAGGGAATTTATTCCGGACCTGGATGAAGATGCATTCAGGGAGAGGCTCCGGCTCTTCGTGCTTTTCCGCACGCTTCAGGTGCTGGGAGCATACGGCTTCAGGGGCTATTTCGAGAAGAAGCCACATTTTATAGCCAGCGTGCCGTTTGCCATCGACAACCTGCGCCGTCTCCTTAAGACTCCGTTTGTCCGCTATCCTTATCTGACACAGGTGCTTACGTCGCTTACCGAGATGCAGCAGTTCTATGTCAATGCCGAAGACCGCCGCCTTGAAGTGAAAATATACAGCTTCGCCTACAAGAAGGGAATACCGGCTGACACCTCCGGCAATGGAGGAGGCTATGTATTCGACTGCCGGTCCGTGAACAATCCCGGCAAATATGAATATTACCGACAGTTTACCGGAATGGACCCGGAGGTGATCAAGTTCCTGGAGGATGACGGGGAGATTCTGACCTTCCTCGAATCCGTTTACGCCCTCGTGGATGCTCACGTTAAACGCTTTATAGAGAGGAAGTTCACCAATCTCCAGGTCTGCTTCGGCTGCACCGGAGGACAGCACCGCTCCGTGTATTGCGCCGAACATCTTGCCTCCCATCTCGCAAGCAAGTTCGACATAAGGGTGAAACTCATCCACAGGGAGCAGAACATTGAGAAGACATTCTAGGGAATATGAAGGCAATGATTTTTGCGGCCGGTCTGGGAACCAGGCTCAAGCCGTTCACCGACAATGCCCCCAAGGCTCTGGCCCCGCTTGCGGGGAAGACTTTGCTCTACCACGTCATCACCAGGCTCAGGGCTGCAGGAGTGGATGAGTTCGTGGTGAATGTCCATCATTTTCCGGATATGATTGTCTCCTATCTTGAAAATGAGTTCAATGGTCTGGATATCAAGGTATCCGACGAGAGGGACAGGCTGCTGGAGACCGGAGGCGGAATCCGCCGGGCAGAGGCATTG
>SFPH01000304.1 GCA_004552115.1 Bacteroidales bacterium | reverse complement strand
GAGCCGAACCTGCCTTTCTATGCCAACCTTCCGGTGGCCAAGAGCCTTATCCGCAAGGACATTGACGGCGGATATGCCGTGTTTGACATCGCTCCGCTCAAGGCCGCTCTTGAGAATGGTACAGCTCCGGGTGAGGTCGATCTCGCCAAGACCGAGGATGTGATCCGCGACGGTTCAATGCCGCTGGCCAAGTACTATCTCATCCACTGGGGTTCGTCAGTGACCGCAGCCAAGAAGTCTGCCGTGCTCGCCGGTGTCCGCGACCTTCGCGCCGCGTATTATCCGAATCCTCTCGCCAGCCCTGAGTTCGCCAACGAGACTATCCGTCCGATTCCTTGCAAGGTGGATTACGACCCTGCCAAGGCCGCTCTCGGAAAGGTTCTCTACAATGACACCAGACTTTCCGCCGACGGAACCATCTCCTGCGCCACCTGCCATTCCATCGAGACTGCCGGAGTGGACAACAAGCGCTACTCGGAGGGAATTGACGGCCAGAAGGGCGGCGTGAACGCTCCGACCTCATTCAATGCCGTATTCAATTTCGTCCAGTTCTGGGATGGCCGTGCAGCCACTCTCGCGGAGCAGGCCGGCGGTCCGCCACTCAACCCTGTGGAGATGGGAAGCAAGGACTTCGACGAGATTTCAGCCCGCATCGCAGAGGACAAGGAGTTCACAAAACTCTTCACTGCAGTATATCCTGAGGGACTCTGCCAGGCTACCATCACCGACGCCATTGCCGAGTATGAGAAGACACTCCTCACCCCTGACAGCCCGTTCGACCAGTATCTCAAGGGCAACAAGGAGGCAATGACTGCCGAGCAGATCGAGGGTTACGACATCTTCAAGGATTACAGCTGCGCCACCTGCCACGCCGGTGTCAATATGGGTTCTCAAGTCAGGCCTCACCGACGGCGACAACGGCCGCTGGGCCCAGACCGGTGTGGAGCGCGACAGATACCGCTTCAAGACTCCGTCCCTGAGGAATGTCGCCCTCACCTGGCCATATTACCACGACGGCAGTGTCGAGACTCTCGAGGAGGCTGTCTCCAAGATGGCCAAGTTCCAGGTAGGCCGCACGATGCCGGAGGACAAGGTACTGAAAGTCAAGGCCTTCCTTGAGGCTCAGACCGGTGTCCTGACCGAGTTCTAGAAAGCATTCTTCGGGTTGTTGATGGCAGAAATCTTGCCCATGGCCCGTTGACGACAATTGCCTGGCGGCACTTTCCGCCAATGTTGCAGCAGGGGCTTGCGGATTCCGCAGGCCCCTTTTGCATGATGCGTGTCATATTTATTCAATATTGAAACGTGTAACTTTGAATGATTGATTTTGTATATTTGTACCATTATGGCATTCCGGAAATACGATACCTGCTTCTTCGAGCGTTATGCTATGCTTCAGTTGCGTCAGCTGCTGGGGCATAAGTTCGACGGGCTTGTCAATCGGGACAGGCCGGACCTGCAGTCGGCGGACGGGGCCACGCTCGGCATCGAGGTCA
Organism: Bacteroidales bacterium; assembly: GCA_004552115.1. The sequence goes on along the minus strand of SFPH01000304.1, from coordinate 2,883 downwards.
CGAGGGCTATGGAGGGAGGAAGGCAGGCGGCATTGAAAATGCTCAAGGACATTTCGGGAATCTCGGCGGTGCCGGGGGAGTCCCAGGCCGACATTGACGCAATGCAGACCAGCGGATACGGATACGGACTCCGGGAAGGCGGATATATTGGCGGGCTCGAGCTGGATTACTGGATGGGTGCCCGTCCGATGAAGGAAATCATTGCCGGCAAGGTGGGGAAGGTGTCGTCCGGTTTCTATGGGGAGTTCCGCGAATTCGGCCTTTTCGTTTTTTCCAATGACCCTCTGACCCTGCCCAATGCCTATGCCGCCGTGCAGTACACATTGTCACTCCAGCGGCCTCTGGACGTGAAGTATTCCAGGCTCTACATCTCCGCGGTGTCGGATTTCTATGCCTGCAATCTTGAGGATGACATATCCCCGGAATTCAGAATCACCCCTTACCGGGTCGATGAGCAGCAGATATCCCCGGAATTCAGAATCACCCCTTACCGGGTCGATGAGCAGCAGCGGAGGGCATTCTTCCTTTCCGCATTGGATTACAGATGCGGGACAGGGGCGTCGGATGCTGAGAATGAATCTTTGTGACAATTAAGCAATGCAGTGCCCTGCCATCAATCTATGCCCTGCCACAGCTGTCTGAATCGGTCTCTTCCAGGCATGCGATTGGCTCACGCAGGTGTCAGGTGGCACGTGCCTGCCCGGATGAATTGCACGAGCGTCCATGCTCTTACTACATGAAAAAAGCCCGGTACGATACCGAGCTTTATTCCAATGCTTTTTCTTGTGCGCGGGAGCAGAGTCGAACTGCCACGCCTGTTACGGCACTACCTCCTGAGAGTAGCGCGTCTACCAATTTCGCCACCCGCGCATCAGAATGGACTGCAAATATACGAAATGTTTTGTAATTAGCAAGCGGGCGGGACAATTTCTTCCGTCTCCGCCATCTGAATCGGAGAAGTGGAATATACGATTCTCAGATTACAGTCTCGAAATGCAGAGTCGTGCTCCATCTGTCAATGATGAACCGTGCGGACGTGGCCGCATAGTCGATGGTCACAGTCATATCCTTCAGGTCATCCGCATTCCAGTCGTAGCCGCTCTCGGCCAGATAGTTGCCGATGGCGAATGAACGGACACCGCCACGCTCCGAAATAAGGTCCAGCATCAGGGAATTGTCCTTCTGCCGCGGCACGCATATGAAATGGGAACCCTCCCCGTCACTCTCCACATAGGCCATGAAGTTGCCCGGATAGGGCTCCCCGTCGTAACCGTAGCCGCAGACACCGCCCCTGATGCGGATTTCATAACTTCCTGTTCCATTGAAAATTATCTTTATCCGGCAATGATTCTTCCGCAGATTGCAATTCACTTCCGCCCTGTCCCTTCCCGTATCGGCCCTGGCGTGGGCTGTCCAGATTTCCGGGCAGGGTGAGCCTTCCTCTATCCTGAACCAGCATTCTCCATCAGCTTCGGCCCTTTCCGCACCTGCCGGGTACAGCGACAGTACGTCCAGGTCTCCTCTCCATGCTCTCAGGCTTACCTCGCGCCCGGAAATGACGACAGCCGTATCCAAGTGCCCTCTTCCTGCCCCGGAACCCTGCTTACCCGCAATTCCGTCCAGGCAAAGGCCAACTCCCTCTTCCAGCATCTGCACGTCATCCTCGGCATAGACGATTTTCAGAATGCAGGGGCATAGGTCCCTGTCTTCCTTCACGGAGCAGCCCGGGCAGGTGATAATGGACTGAAGGACGGTGAAGAAGAACAGGGACAACCCCCTGCTGACAGTTTTTTCCATAGGCATAATGAACTATATCCAACGGGTATCAGAAAATGTAACTTATGGCAATGATCACGTCGCAGGGAAGGATGAAAATCTTCCGTCCCGACTGTTCCAGGTCACCGCAGACGGGGCAGGAGTAGGTTGTAAACCATTCCATTCCACCCCACAGGCTTGCGCCGAACTCAACATTGAAATGTTTGCCGACCATATAGGCGAATCCTGCTCCCAATCCCAATCCGACTCTGTCTCCCTCTGAAGTCTCCGCTCTCCCGAGACCGCCTGCGTTGAATTCCTGGTATTGTATTTTTCCGCTCATCCACCATCCGGAGTAGGAATGCCAGGGCCAATACCGCATACCGGCATAATAGGCCTGCTGCTTGTTCCGGAATTTCTCCTTTCCGAATGCGAATGGATTATATTTCAATCCTGCATTCACAGTCCACCTCCTGGACACTGGCACGGAGCCTTCCGCCAGTGTCAGCAGGTTGGCATATCCGGCCACATTGGTGGAAATGGAACCCTTTCCCGCTGCGGATTCCTGTGCCCAGGCTTCCTGAACCGCCACCAGCAGCAGGGCTGCCGCCGCCAGTGCCAGTATGCGCCACAGATTGCTATAATGCATATCGTACGAATACTTGCTGAATAATCTGCATCTTGTCCGGGTACAGCTCTATCAGCTTGGCCATCAAGGCTTTCCTGTTGTTCACGTCTTTGGCGAGCGCTGCAAAGATCTGGCTGCGGCTCATGCCGCGCTCCTCGAGGTACCTGAAAATCTGCCCTCCGTATCTTTCGTGGTACATCTGGTTCTGGACATAGTAGGCCCACATTTCTCCGACCTCGCAATATCCTGCGCCCTCTTCCTCTCCGGTTCCGTATGTGACACCGCCGCTGGATACGAACGAGGAAATGATGAACTTTATGTAGCTGTTCCAGTAATCCTTCCCGACTTGGGCGAAATGGCTGGCATGCGCCAGTTCGTGGCAGGTCGTGGAGTACAGTGTCGAGTAGGAAATGTCTTCGTGGGCGCCTATGGTTATGTCCGGGAGGAACATTTTCAGGATGCCTGAGAATTCTCCCAGGAAACTTTTCATAAGGGCGTGC
>SFPH01000303.1 GCA_004552115.1 Bacteroidales bacterium | reverse complement strand
CCTCCGATCACGAACTTGCCTGTCGGATTGACGTGAAGGATGAAGTCGGTGTCGAACAATGCGGCAGTCTTCTCAGGCAGCCTTTCAATGACTTTCGGCAGGAGTATTGTCCTGACGTCATTCTCGATCTTGTCGTGCATTGCCCTGTCCGTCCTTTCCTGGCCGTATTGCCTTACGGCATCGGAGTAACTCATTTTCCCGAGTTCCGGTGCGGTGAATTCGTCGTGCTGGGTCGAGACTACGATGGTGTGGACGCGAACCGGCCTGTGGGCCTCGTCGTACTCGATGGTGAACTGAGACTTGGAGTCCGGCCTGAGATAAGGCATGGGCGTATCCGAACATCATTCCCTGGTCTCCGGCACCCTGCTCCTCAGGGTCGGTGCGGACCACGCCCCTGTTGATGTCGGCACTCTGCTCGTGGATGGCGGAGAGGACTCCGCAGGAGTTGCCGTCGAACATGTATGCCGCCTTGTCGTAGCCGATCTTGTTGATGACCTCGCGCACCTTTGTCTGGATGTCGACATATGCGTGCTCGGACCTTACTTCTCCGCCGACTACCACCAGACCGGTGCTGCAGAATGTCTCGCAGGCGACTTTGGCTTCAGGGTCCTGCCTGAGGAATTCGTCGAGGATTGCGTCCGAAATCTGGTCGGACACCTTGTCCGGATGTCCTTCAGATACTGATTCTGATGTAAATAAATAGTTCATTTCCAATGTTTTTTAACTCGTTGCCACAATGTGGCCTGTATCTTTTTCCCGGCTAGCCGGGCTATGGTCCATGCTTCCGCCTGCATGCCGCCGGGTACAGCAAAAAACGCCCCCGGGTGGAGACGTCACAAAACACAAAACATTGATATGAAAAACTGCCACGTAAATGGCATTGTCAACATTTTAGCATTTTTTAACGTGGTTGCAAGCAGGCAAATCTCTCCACTCAGGACTGCAAATATACGGCCTTTCCTTCATATATCCAAATTTCTCCATCTATAAAATTGTTACGAAAACATTAAAAAGGGATAATCTTGTTAACTTTAATTGTTTTAGGCTTTTATAATTCTAACTATTCTTCTAACTTTGCACTAAATTAACATTAACAATCACCTTTATGAATTATTCATTCAAGCATCTAATTCTTGCCGGCATGGCAATGCTGGCAGGTACTTTAGCCTATGCGCAGGTGACCACGTCCTCACTCAGCGGACGTGTCACCGATGAAAAGGGACAGCCGGCTCTCGGCGCCGCTGTGGTAGCGACACACGAGCCGTCCGGTACTGTCTATGGAGCCGTTGTCAACGAGAACGGTCAGTACAACATCGTTGGTATGCGCGCGGGCGGACCTTACAAGATCGAGGTTTCATCCGTGGGTTATGCAAGCGTTGTCTACAAGGACGTGACAATTCAGCTCGCAGACGCCTACAAGCTCGACGCCGTCCTCAAGGAGTCCAATGAATTCCTCCAGGAAGTCGTTGTCGTCGGCACTGCGAAATCCAAGTTCAGCAGCGAGAAGACAGGTGCTGCCACCAACATTTCCAATGCCCAGATGACCGCTCTCCCGACAGTAAGCAGGAGCATTGAAGATGTCACCAGGCTCTCCCCTTACGGTGGAAATGGAATGAGCTTCGCAGGAACTGACGGACGTACCGCCAACTTCACTGTCGACGGTGCGAACTTCAATAACAACTTCGGTCTCAACGACGGTCTTCCAGGTGGAGGAAATCCTATCTCCCTTGACGCGATCGAGGAACTCCAGGTCGTGATTTCCCCTTACGATGTACGTCAGACCAACTTCATCGGCGGTGGTGTGAACGCCATCACCAAGTCCGGTACAAACACCTTCAAGGGAACCGCCTACGTTTATCACAAGAATGAGTATATGCGCGGTGACTATGTCGACGGACAGGCCGTTTCCGGCGCCCGTGACAAAGACCGCAACACTATCTACGGTCTCACCCTCGGTGGCCCGATCATCAAGAACAAACTCTTCTTCTTCGTAAGTGCAGAGATGGCCAAGACTCCTTCCGTAGCGGTACGCTGGAGAGCTTCCGAGAATGGAGTCGGCAGTGACATCAAGTATCTCTCATACTGCTCCGTAGCTGATATGGAGAGGGTTGCAGAGCACGTGAAGACAAAGTACGGCTACGATCCGGGTTCATTCACCGATTTCCCTGCAGACGAGAGCAACAAGAAGATCCTCGTCCGTCTCGACTGGAACATCAATGAGAAGAACCGCCTTGCGGAACGGGTGCCAAGATCGGAAGAGC
>SFPH01000302.1 GCA_004552115.1 Bacteroidales bacterium | reverse complement strand
GCCGAAGGCTGTGTGCAGAGCTGTTTCGTGGGCTCGGGCAAGATTTTCCAGAGCCGTGTCATCAAGGTCGGAAGCCATTACCGCATCTATGCTGCCCTCTGCGCCAGACCCGGCGGCAACAGGGTAATCTACAGCGATGATTTCGGCCAATCCTGGAAGGCTCTCGGCGGCCCGGACGCTTTCCCTGCACGCAAAGGGGACGAGCCCAAGTGCGAGGAACTTCCGGACGGCAGCGTGATTCTCAGCAGCCGTGCCTGGGGAGGCCGCATCTTCAATATCTACAGTTACGATGACGTCGCCGCCGGAACCGGTTCCTGGGCAAATGCCGCATTCTCCGGAGCGGACAATCACGGGTGCACGGCCGTCGGCAATGCCTGCAACGGGGAAATCCTCATTGTCCCGGCCCGCAGGATTTCCGACAGGGCAAAGGTCAGGCTGGCATTTCAGTCGGTCCCTCTCGGCGAGGGCCGCAGGAATGTCGGAATCTGGTATCGTGAAATCCCGGAGGATGTCATTGACCCTGAGGAGCTTGCCGCCGGCTGGTCCGGTCCGTACCAGGTCTCGGAAGATGATTCCGCCTATTCCACAATGATTCTTCAGAGCGATGGCCTGATCGGCTTTTTCTACGAGGAGCATCTCAATGCGGACATCACCGGCTACGATATGGTGTATGAGCCGCTCTCAGTCGAGACCATCACCGGGGGATTGTACAGGTAGATTTACCCCTCTGGCCCACAATGGCCACCTTGACCTTTCCCACAGTGGTCAGCGGGCCTACTCCGCATTGACCTCGACTTTCTCGATACGTATCTGAAATTTACCTGCCGGGGCATCGACATCCACGATTTCCCCGGCTTTTCTGCCCATCAGGGCAACGCCGACAGGGGAGTTGCACGAAAGCTTGCCCTTCTCAAGGTCCATCTCGTGATGGCTGACAATCGTGCATGCGCTCCTGTCAATCACCCTGGAGTGCTGAAGCACTTTCTGCAGGAAACGGATACGGCTGATAGCCTTGCCCTGGGCCCTTCTGGCGGCCCTGTATTCGAAATTCTCGCTCAAGTCGCCCTGAGCCCTTGCCTCGGACAATTCGTCCTTGATCCGCGGATATTCCACATTGATGAGATTGTGGAGTTCAGCGGCTATTTCGTCGTATCTTTCTTTTGACAAATAATCCATATCCAATTTCTGTTCTGCGCAAGCTCCTATTTGCGCCTTATCTCATTCACCGCATCCGGCTCCGGCAATGTCCTCCCGCCCCAGCCGATCCTGAGAATGCAGGCCTCCCCGCCTGACGGCAATGCCATCCTGACAATGTAGTCCAGTTCGCTCTCTCCAATGCGGAAGCATCTGGAAATCAATGTGTCCCCGACAAATGTCTGCCTGCAGAACTTGATGGCGAGAGACGATACGAAATGACTTTCGGCAAACTCCTCCGGGAAGTCGCTGACTGCGTAATTGATATACGAGCGGTTGCCGACATGCTTGTTGAAATCCATGTCACTCTGCGTGGTGAGATGCGCCGTTTCGGAGATCAGGCTGTCAGACTCCTCGAATTTCAGTCTCGGATGCCTGGTCTGCGGAGCGCTGTCCATATTCCTCATCTCGCAGATATCTGAAATCTGCACCGGCCTTCCAGTTGCAAGACTGACGGGAGACCATATGCCAGTCCCTGATGCGTATTCCTCGCCGTTCTCCCGCATGAGCCTGAAGTCGAAATATGCCCTCGTCGATGTAAGTTCGCTGACCTTTACCTCGGAAACAAGCTTTTCCCTCCAAAGCGGCGATTTCTCGCTGAGCTTCATTGAAATCTCCGAAATCACCCACAGGAATCCTTCAGGGCGTATGTCGAATGCCGCAATATGCCTGTCGGTCATGAATGTCGCCACCGAATTCTGGAAATATGCCAATGCTGATGTCAGGCTCAGTCTGTAGTTCGGGTCAATGTCCTCGAAGGTGATCAGATATTCGTCTCTGTGAACGCCGTCAAGTTCAATATATCTCATGTCACTTTTCATTTTTCGAGCGCAAAAATACTGATTATCTTTTGTTTCGAAAAAAGTTGAGGACAAATGTACAACATATTATGAAATATTTATTATATTTGCGACGAAGTTTTTCATAGTTTAAGTTTAGGTTAAGTAGCGGGGCTATCGCAGTGAGTGCGACGGCCTCGTGAATTGTTTTATGCCGGAAATGCTTGGTTCCTAGGAGTTTGGGCTCAAGGCTCTCCTCGCAGCGCTTGACTTTTGCTTACGTATACTCGGCCGTTCGTGGAATACAACCAGTCGAGAATTTCAGCGTGGTTGTTCGTGTAATTCATCTAGGCAGGCCGGCACCATCTGGAACCATTGTGGACGGGGTGCCCTGCCTAGATGTAGTCATTTTCGGGACATCTAGGCAGGGTACGGGCGATACAGATATCTGTAGAGGGGCATGCCTGTCTAGATGAATTGCACGAAGGCAATATTGCCCTGCTCAATGTTTTGCCTAAGGCCCTTTGTCCAGTTTTGTGTGATATGGATGCTTCAAAACCAGGCGAACCATCCGCGATACTGAGCGTTAGCGTGAAAGGTCCAGGCCCGGCAGCCGTCACAAAGCGGGCGTAGCGAGCCATCGGCGGAGCTCGCGCAGCCTGCTTTGAGCAGCCGGAGGGCGTATATTCCGGCTGCGTTGACGCCAAACAGACCAAGTTCACAACTTATTGTTACTCAATATCTATTCATCCATGACAACAACTTTGGCATGAAAAGTTCTGAAGGCCTGTATATCCCGCGTCGTCGGGATGCCTGCCGGATGACAATCTCGTGACATTCATCTGCACACCCACCCCACTGTTATACATAGCTGTGGGGCATGTAGGCGGTGCAGATGGACACAATTCCTTTCCATTGGGATACCCCGGATGCCCTACAATGCCCTAGAATGGCATGTCTCTGTCCAGATGAATGTCACGAGCATCGGGCTTTGTAGGATTTGGTTTTGAGACATGTTCTTTTCGGAATCATGCTTTGCAACCTGTTATTCTGCAAAAACTAGCTCTCATCATTTCATTTCCGGCCGTCCGGTTTGGTGACATGTTATTTGTGCTTACCGGTTTTACGGATAGCTATTTCATTAGTTTTCCGTCAATGCCAACGACGACACCGCCGCCGGAATAAATGCCCTCCGGCGGCTAAAGATCAAGCGCTGCGGGGAGCTCGCCTCAAGGCTCTCCTCGCGCTTGACTTTTGCCTATTTATGCGTGGTCGTTCGTGGAAATCATTAATCAGGTGCATATCAGCGG
>SFPH01000301.1 GCA_004552115.1 Bacteroidales bacterium | reverse complement strand
AATTGACCCAGGGATTCAATGCGTGTTCCATGCGGTAGCTCATCCCGACCGTGCCCTTAGAGATATGGCTTATGTTCCGGAGACAGGTGCGCTGGTTGAGATTCGGGAACGGATGGTCATTCTCATACTTTATCATCAGCTTCTGGTAGGTGTCGCATTTCCTGTTGAAATACGAATGCGAGAACCTCGGCTTCATCGGAATCATCAGGGCCATCACCACTCCGGAAAGAGTCGCGTGTATGCCGGCATAGTAGAAAAGGAACCATACCGCAATGGTCGGGATGATGTAGAAGATGGCGCGCTTCTCCCCCATCCGGTTGAAAAGATAAGTGATGAAGATCACCAGTCCGGCGATGAGGAGGAGGTCCATATTGACATCTCCGCCATAGAAGAATGCGACCACGAGTATTGCGCCGAGGTCATCCGCCACGGCAAGTGCGGTCAGGAAGACTTTCAGCGAGACAGGGACCTTGTCGCCCATAACGGACAGAATCACCACGGCGAATGCGATGTCGGTGGCCGTAGGTATTCCCCAGCCCGTGGCCGCCGCCGTCCCGCCGTTGAACAATGTGAATATGAGGGCAGGCATCACCATTCCCCCGAAGGCGGCAATTACCGGAAGAACCGCCTTCCTGAACGAAGAAAGCTGGCCTACAAGCACTTCCCTCTTGATTTCGAGACCCACGGTGAAGAAGAACAGCACCATCAATATGTCATTGATGAATTTCTCTACTGTAAGGTCTTTCGGGAATACCCAGTCAATGGTCCTGTTCCCAATCACGTCGGCCGGACTCTGGATGGACATGGAGAGGCTCGTGCTCAGGAACGCCTCATAATAATCCCTCGTGAAAGGGAGGTTGGCAAGGAGCATTGCAATGATTACGCATACAAGCAGAAGGGCTCCGCCGGTCCAGGGCTTGCTCAGAATGCGGTAGCTGCCTTTCTCGAAAAGACGGTACTGCTTCGCTATGGAATATGTCGGGATAAGATGCATTGTTGTGCAATTTTTGGGCATCTCATTGATGTCCGGTCATACGGCTGGCAAAAATAATGAATTTCCGAGAAGAATGCTACAATGAATCCGCCCAATTTCCTAAATTTGCATAACAACTGAATAAAAATTGGACAATTATGATGCGCTTTTCAAATGCGGGACTATGGCTTCCGATGGTCCTCGCGGCAACCTCGCTTATTTTCAGCGGATGTTCCGAAAACTCCCCTGAAGATTACATTGAGCCTCCTTTCGAGGATGACGGAATCATTCTCAGGGAAACATTGTTCGAGAATCTTCCAGGTTCGGAAATCCCGTACAGGATTCCGGCCTTCGCCACGTACGGCGATGGTACAGTCATAGCCATAGGAGACTACCGCTACGGAAAGGGAGACATAGGTAGCGGCCGTATCGACCTGCACTACAGAATCTCTAAGGACAATGGTCTGACCTGGGGCCCGGAGAGGGTTCTTGTCGAGGGAGACGGCCAGACCGGGGCGACCTGCGCATTCGGTGATGCGGCCATTGTCAGCGACAGCGAGACGGACGAGACATTGCTTATAACAGTCTGCGGCTCAACAGGTTACTTTGCCGGAACACGGGAGAATCCTTGCCGTGTCGCAGAGTTCAGAAGCTACGACAAGGGTGAGACCTGGACCGAGATGAAGGACATCACCGAGAGCATATACAGCATTTTCGACGACTGTGCATCGCAGACATTCAAGAGCTGCTTCATCGCCTCCGGAAAGATAATGCAGAGCCGGATCATCAAGAAAGGTTCGCATTACAGGCTGTATGCCGCCATCATTGCCAGACCGGGAGGAAACGGAGGACCTGACACCCAGCCTTCCCCTAACGGCAATGAGGCCAAGTGCGAGGAGCTTCCGGACGGAAGAGTGGTGCTGAGCAGCCGTGTGATCGGCGGAAGACTGTTCAACATCTTCACTTACAGCGATATTCAGACCGGAGCCGGCAGCTGGGACTCCGAGGAGTTTTCAAGTTCGAAGAATGACGGATGCGCAGCGGAGACAAACAACGGGACCAACGGTGAAATCCTGATTCTCCCTGCCGTGGAGAAGGCTACGAACAAGAATTGCCACATCGCCCTCCAGTCGGTGCCATTGGGACCGAGAAGAAGCAATGTGGCAATCTATGTGAAGAAACTGGATCCGGAGACGTCGGATATCACATCGGAATCCTTCGCCGGTTCCTGGACGGAGGCCTACCGCGTTTCCGACACCCAGTCAGCCTATTCGACAATGGATGTCCAGTCCAACGGACGCATCGGCATCTTCCTGGAGGAAAAACTTAACCAGGCCGGTAATGGTTACGACCTGGTTTACACTTCAGTCCCTCTGGACTCCCTGACATTGGATATGTACAGGTTGAGAAGGGCGGCTTTATTCGGAAAATGAGTAAGGCCTGCTCTCCTTTGCGATGCCTCGGCTGACAGCCGGGGCATCTGTCATTTCAAACACGATGTCCGCGCCGGATGCAAGTTCCCCGTAAGAGAGCCAGTTTCTGTCCTGGCGGCGTCCGTTCACCTTCATTGACCCGATGTAGAAGTTGGTGTCGGAATTGTCCGGAGCTGTCACCCTGACCTCCTTGAAGAGAGGTGTTCCGACGGCGAACTGACCGGAAGCCGGGCATACAGGGTAGAATCCCATCGCTGAGAATACGTACCAGGCAGAAGTCTGTCCGTTGTCCTCGTCGCCGCAGTATCCGTCAGGTGCCGATGTATAGAACTTGTCCATAATCTCACGCACGCGGGCCTGGGCTTTCCAAGGCTGACCGCACCAGTCATAGAGATATACCATGTGCTGGATAGGCTGGTTGGCCATAGTAGCTGTCATCGAAATGAGGAGGGATGTTGAATACGGAATCCAGCATCTCGCTGAACGGCTTTTCCCCGCCCATCAGGTCAATGAGGCCGGCAGGGTCGTGGAATACCGACCAGGTATAGTGCAGGCTGTTGCCCTCCGTGAAGTCGCCTCCCCACTTGAGCGGGCTGAACGGCTCGGAGAATGTCCCGTCCGCATTTTTCCCGACCATGAGGCGGTATTCAGGATTGTAGAGATTCTTGTAGTTCAATGCTGCCTTGGCGTACGGAGCCAACTCCTCCTCTGACTTGCCGAGGGCCTTTCCGAAGGTGTAGATGCACCAGTCGTCGTAGGCGTACTCGAGGGTGCGGGCCGCACTCTCATTGATGCCGACATTGCAAGGCACATATCCGAGACTGTCATAATACTCCCAGCCGCGGCGGCCGGTAGAGCTTACGTGAGGATGAACCGAATGCGCTCCCGAAACGACAGCGTCCCAGAGTTTTTCGGCATCGTAGCCGCGGATTCCGTTGACATAGGCGTCAGCCACCACTGAAGCCGAATTGTTGCCGACCATGCAGCCTCTGTGACCCGGGCTGGCCCACTCAGGGAGGAAGCCGCTTTCAAGCCAGGCATTCACAAGGCCTTCCTGAACCTTCACGCTCTGGTCCGGATATACCAGGTTCATAAGCGGGAACAGGCT
>SFPH01000300.1 GCA_004552115.1 Bacteroidales bacterium | reverse complement strand
CAAGGAATCAGCAGTCACCGTTCCAGCCATTCTGGTGGACAGTACCATGTTCTCAGTCTTTCCTTTCGAGTGGGTGGAGGGTTCGGCCAGGGAATTCACGGCTGCAGGCACTGCGGTCATAAACGAGGCCTTTGCCGAAATGTTCTTCGGCGATGAAAGCGCCATCGGCAAGATTCTTCAGACTGGGGACGGAACCACGGCCCGTATCGTGGGTGTTTTCAAGAATTCTCCGCGCAACTACAGCATGCACTACGGCATCCTCGTAAATCTTGGCGACAAATGGATGGACAAAACCGATGAATGGGATTTCCCTTCGTTCGTGAAGCTGAAGGACCCGTCTCAGGCAAAAGAGACTGCATCGGCTATGCTGGATGAATTAATAGCGTTTTTTGGCGATAATATGGATGCGGACGAAGTTGACCGTGTCCGCAAGGGATTCCGCCTGAGCAATTTGCATGATGCACATTTCGAGAGGGATGTACGGGCTTCTGAAGCCGCGGCGAACAAGGCTGTCATGGTCACGCTGGCCATTGTCGCTATCCTGTTGATTCTCATAGCCATCATCAATTTCATCAACTTCGCTTTCGCGGAGATTCCTTTCCGCATCAAGAGCATCAACACCCGCAAGGTGCTGGGAGAAGGGCGCGGCTCTTTGATTGGACGCCAGCTTCTGCATGCCGGATTGATTGCTTTGGTGGCTTTCGCCATTGCAACTCTCATCATGCATGTCATCGCCGGAACGTCCTGGGCATCGTATGTCTCAGATAGTATCGCTCTGAAGGATAATATCGGCATCCTGATTCTGATGCTCGGCATCGCACTGTTCTCGGCCGTGGTCGCCGGTATAGCTCCGGCGCTCTATTCCACGGCCCAGCCCGCTTCGCTTGTGCTGAAAGGGTCTTACGCAATGAGCGTGAAGGGAAAGATGTTGCGCAATGTCCTGGTGAGCCTTCAGTTCGTATTGTCGTTCATTTTCATCCTGATGGCGCTGTATGTTCATGTGCAGACCAAGTTCATGATGAGCAAAGACATGGGCTTCCCACAGGAGAATATCCTGCAGATATGGTGTGGCTATTATGCCGGTGCCGCGCATGAGCCGCTGAAAGACAAGTTGCTGCAGAACCCCTCCATTACGGATGTGACCTTCTCTGACAATCTCATCGTTTCAGACCAGCAGATGGGCTGGGGAAGTACAGGAGACGACGGGAAGCAGATTTATATGGAGGTGCTGCCGGTAACTGATGACTTTGTGCGCTTCTTCAACCTTCAGATTATTGATGGACGGGATTTCCGAGAGTCTGACAACCAGAGCGAGACAGGTGTTTTTATCGCCAATGAGACTTTCATCAATATGTTCCCGCAATACCATGTCGGCAGCCAGGTGGGCGGCCATGTAGATAATACGCCGATAGTGGGCATCATGAAGGACTTCAATTTCAAGTCCTTGCAGCATGCAATGGGACCTCTTGTACTTCTCGTTTGGGGCAAGACTCAATGGAGAAATTTCAGCGTGATGTACGTCAAGACGGCTCCCGGTGCAAACTTCAAGGAAGTGTCGGACTATATCAAAGAGGCAGTATGTCATTTCGATCCGACAAGGGAGCCTGACCAGGTAACAGTGCGTCATCTGGACGAATGGATTGAGAACATGTACCAGAGCGAGCAATCGCTTGGAAAGCTCATCACCATCGCATCCTTCGTTGCCCTGTTCATCGCTATCATCGGCATCATCGGCCTGGTATTCTTTGAGACTCAGTTTATCCGCAAAGAGATTGCCGTAAGGCGTGTGAATGGCGCTACTGTGGGCGGCATCTTGAAGATGATAAAGCGCCAGTTGCCTATTGGCTGATGACCGCCTGGCGCAAGGGTTTTGCCTATCAGGCGCCTATCCCTGCGTGGATCTTCCTCGTTGCGCTGCTCGCCGTTGCCGCCATCACCTTGGCCGTGGTTACACTCCAAAGCTGGAGAGCGGCCAGCGCCAACCCTGTCGAATCGTTAAAGAATGAATAAATAATTAAATAACAACTCATTATGATTAAAGTTTCCAATCTTTGCAAAGTCTTCAGGACCGAAGAAATCGAGACAACTGCTCTCAATGGTGTATCATTCGAAATCAAGGACGGCGAGTTCGTCGCCATCATGGGTCCTTCGGGCTGCGGCAAGTCCACGCTCCTCAATATCCTGGGCTTGCTGGACAATCCGACCAGCGGCTCCTATGAACTTCTGGGCACCGAGGTGGCGAACCTCAAGGAGAAGGACCGCACCAAGTTCCGTAAGGGCAACATCGGCTTTGTGTTCCAGAGCTTCAACCTTATTGACGAACTCAATGTGCTTTGTGTTCCAGAGCTTCAACCTTATTGACGAACTCAATGTGTATGAGAACATCGAGCTGCCGCTGCGTTATCTTGACATTCCGTCTTCTGAGCGCAAGGCTCGTGTGACCGAGATGATGAAGCGCATGAACATCAGCCACCGTGCAAAGCACTTCCCTCAGCAACTTTCCGGCGGTCAGCAGCAGCGCGTGGCCATCGCCCGTGCCGTGGTAGCTGGACCGAAGCTGATCCTCGCGGATGAACCTACCGGAAACCTGGATTCCAAGAATGGCAAGGAGGTTATGGACCTGCTGAAGGAGCTCAATGCCGAAGGCACTACTATTGTGATGGTAACGCACTCCCAGAAAGATGCAGCTCAGGCCCAAAGGACAATTGACCTGTTTGACGGTCAGATTGTGTCAGACGTGAAGAATGAGCTTTAAGACATGAAGAAATACTCAGATATTCTGATCAAAGTCCTCTCCCTGGGCATCGGGTTGGCTGTTTTCGTTTTTTACCTACTTGCGAAACTTAAAATTGTAATGGAATGAAATCATTTTTCAGATTCTTGAAACGCAACCCATTTTATACGGTGATCAACATCTTGATTAGAGTATCTGAGTTTTTCTTCATGTCTTAAAGCTCATTCTTGACGTCTGAGACAATCTGACCGTCGAAGAGGTCGATGGTGCGTTGAGCTTGGGAGGCATCCTTCTGGCTGTGGGTCACCATGACGATGGTGGTGCCTTCCTGGTTGAGTTCCTTCAGCAGGTCCATGACTTCCTTGCCATTCTTGGAGTCGAGGTTACCTGTAGGCTCATCCGCGAGGATCAGCTTCGGTCCAGCCACCACGGCACGGGCGATGGCCACGCGCTGCTGCTGACCGCCGGAGAGCTGCTGCGGGAAGTGCTGGGAGCGGTGGCTGATGTTCATGCGCTTCATCATCTCGGTGACGCGAGCCTTACGTTCCGAAGACGGAATGTCAAGATAACGCAGCGGCAGCTCGATGTTCTCGTAGACGTTGAGTTCGTCAATAAGGTTGAAGCTCTGGAACACGAAGCCGATGTTGCCCTTGCGGAACTTGGTGCGGTCCTTCTCCTTCAGGCCGCCCACCTCGGTGCCGAGGAGTTCATACGAGCCGCTTGTCGGATTGTCCAGCAGGCCGAGGATATTCAGCAACGTGGATTTTCCGCAGCCCGACGGGCCCATGATGGCGACGAATTCACCGTCCTTGATTTCAAACGATACGCCATTGAGAGCCGTGGTCTCAATCTCTTCCGTACGGAAGATTTTGGAAAGGTTGGAAACTTTAATCATAATGAGTTGTTATTTAATTATTTATTCATTCTTTAACGATTCGACAGGGTTGGCGCTGGCCG
>SFPH01000299.1 GCA_004552115.1 Bacteroidales bacterium | reverse complement strand
GACAATCTGCTGTCTGGCGATTGATACAGGATGTCTGGAACCGAGGTCCCTGATGTCTCCCGGCAAGGTCGCATCGAATGAATCGTCCGCTGTCTGGCCGGCTGCCTGGGCATATCTCGCCTTTCTTGCCAAGAAGACGCACCCTTGCGTCCTCGATATCCTTCTCCGTCTTGCAGGTGAGATTCCTCACCTCTGCAAGCAACTGTTCAATCTGCTCTTTCATTGTCAAAATTCAATATTTCAAGAATGCAAATGTAATGATTTTTCAGCAATCATTCATCATTTGCCCGCAGGCTTTTTCTTCCCTGCCGCCGCGTCGTGGCTCATTCCATTGGACTTCTCCACCTTGGCCTTGCGTTTCTCCCTGGCTTTCTGGCTCTTGGCGGCCCCGCTCTTGAGGTAGGCGGCCCATTGCTCGTCGGTGAAAATCCTGCGGTATGTATCGTCAATCTGCTGCATCCACTTGTCGCGGGTCGCATTGTACATATCGTAATTCTCGACCCTTGATTTCTGGAGCTTCATCACTTCCTCCTTCCAGGCGGCATAGTCGTGCTGGAGGGTCGAATCCACGTAGAATACCTGCCCCGGGTCAAGATTCAGAAGCTCGGCCAGACGGTCAGCCTCCTTGGCCGCCATCTCTTCCGGTGTAGGCTCTTTCTGCTGCTCCTGGGCGTAGGAGAATGCCGGTATGAGCAATAAAATTGACAATACTGCCGAAAAGGTCAGTCTCTTAGCGAAAAAATTCATAGATTTGCAATCGTTTTGAGCAAATTTAACAAATAATAATTTAACTGCAACATGAAATATAGAACAATCCTGGCCGCCGCAATGGCCGCCTCGCTTCTTTTCGCCGCAGGCAACAGGTCCGAGGCCTGCACCAATGTCATCGTGACCCGTGGGGCAAGCGCCGACGGCTCCTGCCTCGTTTCGTACGCAGCTGATTCCCATTGGCTTTACGGGGAATTGTATTTCAAGCCTCAGGCCGACTGGGCGACTGGGTCGAAACTCAAGGTATATGACTGGGATTCAGGCAAATATCTCGGCGAAATCGAGCAGGTTCAGCATACATACAAGACCATTGGCAATATGAATGAGCATCAGCTCATCATCGCCGAGACCACATTCGGAGGAAGGCATGGACTGAACAATCCGGACGCCATTATGGACTACGGTTCGCTTATCTACATCACCCTCCAGCGGGCCAGGACCGCAAGGGAAGCCATAAGGCTGATGGACGAGCTCACTCAGAAGTACGGCTATTACTCCGAGGGAGAGTCATTCTCCATTGCGGACAAGGAGGAAGCCTGGATAATGGAAATGGTAGGAAAGGGTGCCGAGAAGGGCTCCGTATGGGTGGCCCGCCGCATTCCGGACGGATACATCAGCGGCCATGCCAACCAGTCCCGCATCACGACCTTCCCTCTCAATGATCCTGAAAACTGCCTCTATTCCGAGGATGTAATCAGCTTTGCAAGGAAGATGGGCTGGTTCGACGGAAAGGATGAGGAATTCAGCTTCAGGGATGCCTACTGCCCTCTCGATTTCGGCGGGCTCAGGGGCTGCGAGGCCAGGGTCTGGAGCGCTTTCAACATTCTCGGCAAGGGCAAGTTCGTCTATGAGAATGCCGGCAGCCTCGTGGAGAAGGACTCCTACGACTATGTGGATTATGCGATGGGCCACAACCCGGCCAATAATATGCCTCTCTGGATCAAGCCTGCAGGCAAGGTCAGTGTCAAGGATGTAGCCGATGTGATGAGAGACCATTACGAGGGTACCCCGATGGACATGACACAGGATATCGGTGCCGGCGGAAACGCCCTTCCGTACAGATGGAGGCCGATGGGCTTCACTTACGACGGAAAGGAATACACCAACGAGAGGGCAATCGCCACCCAGCAGACCGCATTCTGGTTCGTGGGCCAGTCCCGCGGGAACTATCCTGACGTGCTGGGAGGAATCATCTGGTTCGGTACTGACGATGCTGCAACTTCCTATGTGACACCTATTTACACCAATTCGGAGATTGTTCCTGAATGTTTCCGCGAGGGCAATGGCGATATGCTCACCTACTCTTCGACTTCTTC
>SFPH01000298.1 GCA_004552115.1 Bacteroidales bacterium | reverse complement strand
GGCCGGCAAGGTGGCGGTGACCCATGATTGGGCTGCAGGCTCTCCGGCCGTCATGTCGGCCCGGAAGCTGAGAGTTGAGGAAGACAGGTCCGGCAGGCCGGGATTCATCCCGATAGAGGATTTCGATACTGCATCCGTGACTGCATTGAGCCGGTTCGGGCGCAGGACCTGAGGAGAATGCTGCAGAATGAGGCTGGAGGTGCCGGAGTAGGTTTCATACCATGCGACATCCCATTCGCCATCTACAACCGCTCAGTATCCCGCAAGTCCTCGGGCTGGACCACTTACAGCATAATGAAACGCGGTTCCGTGCCGGAAAAATGGAAAGGGTCATTCCTCATTTCCGGATATTCTGCAGTGGGCGGTCCTGGAGCGAAGACTTTCTGGCAGGATAAGACAGGAAGGCCTTCCGGGGAAGCCTGCATATATCTGAAGCCGCTTCTCGAATCCCAGGTTGAGGTAATCGTGAATGATTCATTGTCAAGGATATTTACCCTGCCTGCAGACGGCCTTCTGCACGAAATCAGGGTCAGGTCTGAAATTGCTTCTCTCGGTCTTGCCGTGAAGTCGGGCCAGGTGGTAGGATACGGGGTCAGAATGGTGGAGGACAGTGGCTCCTGCGTTGACAATTTCTCTGTCAGAAGCAACAATGGCCACGCGATATTCGCCACTGATCCGCTTCTGAACCGTCAGTTCGACGATCTTGTAGGCTATGATATGGTAGTTCTCCAATATGGCCTGAACATCCTCCAGGACGGTCAGCAGTCCTATCAGAAATACAGCCAGCAACTCAATGACATGATCGTATATGTGAGGAAATGCTTCCCGGACGCCGCCATAGTTGTCCTCGGAGTGAGCGACAGATGGATAAAGGACGGGGAGACCGGTTCTTTCCGCCCGATCAATTCCCCGGACATACTGAATCTCTGGCAGAGACGTGCCGCGGAAAGCTGCGGTGTCTGCTATTGGAATACTCTTGCGGCAATGAGGGCCCTCGGCGGAATGGAGGCGTTCTCGGCGAACGGATATGTCTCGGATGACAGGACTCATATCAATTACAAGGGCGGAAAAGCCTTTGCCGGAAAGTTCCATGAGGCTCTGCTTCAATGTGTTCATGATGCCGGCAAGGCAATGCGTGCAGAGGAATTGGCAAAGGTCGAATCAGCTGCCCTGGATTCGTTGATGAAGGAGGCGGCCGTGCTTGAGGCAGCTCCTGCCGCATTGAAATTGAAATGACGATGGACGGCTTCTTTCAGACGGGTTCGTTTTCATTGGCGAGCGGATGGTTCCTGCTCGTCTTTGCTGCCTTCATGGCCGTCTACAGCTTCGTCTGCGGCAGGAAGTCGCTCCGCAATCCGGTGCTGCTCATATTTTCCCTCTTCCTGTATTGGAAGCTGAGCGGGCTCTATGTCCTGCTCCTTGCGGCCGTGGCCCTGCTTGACTGGCAGGCCTGCAGGTTCCTCTCGTCCGAGGGCAGGACGGAGAGTGCCAGAAAGGGCCGTGCCGCATTGTCTGTCATCATTGACTTGGCAGTGCTGGCATTATTCAAATGCTCCGGTCTTTTCGCATCTCTCGCCGCTGTTCTTGCCGGTACAGAGGCATTGAGCATCAAGGCTTTGGCTATTCCTGCCGGAGTGTCGTTCTTCATCTTCCAGTCGATTTCCTGCGTTGTGGACGCATACAGGCGCTCGGCTGAGACACCTGCAAGATATACTGACTATCTTCTCCTTCTGGCATTCTTTCCGAAGATGGTTCTCGGGCCTATTGTCCGCTGCCGGGAATTTCTTCCCCAGCTCATGGCCGAGTCGGTCAGCATCAGCGCCGAGGATATGGGCAAGGCATCGCGTCTCATCGCTTCCGGCATCGTAAAGTATTGCGTGATAGCGAAATGTGTCGGTGACCTTCTTTCAGGGCCGATTTTCGCAGGGGAGATGGGCAATGCCGGCTCGACTGCCCTTCTCGGGGCTTATGCATTCGCCATCCGGATTTACTGCGACTTTTCAGGCTATACAGACCTGGCCTCGGGCATATCCCTGCTCATGGGTTTCAGGCTGCCGCTGAATTTCGACGCTCCGTACAAGTCCGCCACCATCACCGAATTCTGGAGAAGATGGCATATTTCACTTTCATCCTGGCTGAAGGACTATCTCTACATCCC
>SFPH01000297.1 GCA_004552115.1 Bacteroidales bacterium | reverse complement strand
ATAATACTGGTGGGTATTACTGTTTAAGATTCATTGGAGATTCAGCGAAAACACATTGGAAATCATCCATGTCATCCTCGGTCACAGGACGCGGACGTCCACCATTCATGTCTTCTGATATAATGTAGCGTGGCAGAGGCGACTGGCCTAATGCGTATAGCTCGCGTTTGAACTCATCGTGTGGACAGTCATAAAGGAACCTCAGGGTTCTCCCTCTGCTTGTTGTGTTGTCTATCACCTCAGCAACCATCATAGGCGCAATGGCCCCTCCTTTCCCGAAAATCGGAAGAATCGAGGAACTCGTGAAATATTGTGAGACCATAGCCGCAGCCGCCCCTTCCCTGCCATTCTACTACTATCACATTCCTGCATTCAACGGAGCCTATCTTCCTATGCTTGAGATGCTTAAAGCAGTGGACGGGCGCATTCCGAACTTCGCCGGCATCAAATACACTTTCGAAAGCCTGTATGAATACAACCAATGCAGGCTCTACAGGGACGGCAAATACGATATGCTTCACGGTCAGGACGAAACCATACTCCCGAGCCTTGCACAAGGAGGTGCTCAGGGAGGGATCGGTGGCACTACCAACTACAACGGACGCGAGCTCACCGGCATCATTGAAGCCTGGGAAAAAGGAGACATTGAAACAGCCAGGGAAAAACAGAACTTCTCCCAGGCCGTCATCAACGTCATCTGCAACTACCGCGGCAACATTGTCGGAGGAAAAAGAATCATGAAACTCATCGGCCTGGACCTTGGCCCGAACAGGGTGCCGTTCCGCAATATGACTGACGAGGAGGAAGCCTCAATGAAGAAGGAACTCGAGGCAATAGGCTTCTTCGAGAGATGCAACAAGTTCTGAACCAGGACATCAAATCCCCATGAAGTTCAAATCATCCAAGGCCTACCCATGGATTGTGGTAGGCTTGCTGTGGGTGGTGGCCCTGCTTAACTATATGGACAGGCAGATGCTTTCCACCATGAGGGAGGCCATGCAGATTGACATAGCCGAGCTGGAGTCCGCCGTCAATTTCGGACGTCTTATGGCCATATTCCTCTGGATTTACGGCTGCATCAGTCCATTCGCAGGCGCAATCGCCGACCGCATAAGCCGTAAATGGCTGATAATAGGCTCATTGGCCGTGTGGTCAGGAGTGACTCTCGCAATGGGATTCTGCACCACCTATAACCAGATTTACGTGCTCCGCGCCCTGATGGGAATCAGCGAGGCATTGTACATACCTGCCGGACTCTCCCTCATTGCAGACTATTTCACAGGATCTTCCCGCAGCCTTGCTGTCGGCATCCACATGACCGGATTATATCTCGGCCAGGCAGTAGGAGGATTCGGGGCGACGATTGCCGCCGCATTCTCATGGCAGCAGACATTCCTGTGCTTCGGAATCGCGGGAGTCGCCTATGCGGCATTGCTCGCGATAATGCTTGAGGACAGGAGAAATGAGAAAAGTGAATGCTGCCCGGATGCTGCAGAGCCTCCGGCCAAGGAACCTGTCTGGAAGAGCTTTGCACTCATTTTCAGCAATATAAGCTTCTGGACAATACTGTTTTTCTTCGCCGCTTCATCCCTTCCGGGCTGGTCCACAAAGAACTGGCTCCCGACTCTCTTTGCGGAAAGCCTCGGCATACCGATGTCACAGGCGGGACCGCTCTCAACAATCACCATCGCCGTGTCATCATTCTTCGGCGTGCTCATCGGAGGTTCCCTTTCTGACAATTGGGTCAGGAAAAACATACGCGGCCGGATTTATACAAGTGCCATCGGACTGGCAATGATGATACCTGCGCTGGTGTTCATCGGTCTGGGCAGCGGTCTGGTCTCCGCCATCGGAGCGGGAGTCTGCTTCGGAGTCGGATACGGAATGTTCGACACGAACAATATGCCTATTCTCTGTCAATTCGTGTCATCCAGGCATCGCGCCACCGCCTACGGTATCATGAACATGACGGGAGTATTCTTCGGTGCCCTGATCACTCAGGTTCTGGGCCGCTGGGCTGACAACGGCAATCTCGGTCTCGGTTTCGCGTTGATGGCTGCCGCATTGGGAATCGCCCTCCTGCTCCAGCTGACAGTCCTCCGCCCGACCACGGACAATTTGGAATAACGGCAAAGCCGGCAGGCTGAGTCCTATTGCTGACTCCAGCCTGCCGGCTTATTCTGTATAGGATCTGTTCCTAACGGCTGCCTCCGCCGAAACCGCCGCCGCTGAAGCCGCCTCCGCCAC
>SFPH01000296.1 GCA_004552115.1 Bacteroidales bacterium | reverse complement strand
CCTGCTGACGTGGACGTGATCATGGTTGCTCCGAAGGGCTCGGGAACATCATTGCGCTCCCTCTTCCTCGAGGGCCGCGGAATCAACTCTTCATACGCAATCGCCCAGGATTACACCGGAAAGGCATACGACAGGACCATCGCCCTCGGAATCGGCATCGGTTCAGGCTACCTCTTCGAGACCACTTTCCGCAGAGAGGCCGTTTCTGATCTTACCGGTGAGCGCGGATCCCTCATGGGCGCCGTTCAGGGTCTTTTCCAGGCTCAGTACGAGGTTCTCAGGGAGAACGGACACACTCCAAGCGAGGCTTTCAACGAGACCGTGGAGGAGCTCACCCAGTCACTCATGCCGCTCTTTGCCCAGAGGGGTATGGACTGGATGTATGCAAACTGCTCTACAACCGCTCAGAGGGGTGCCCTCGACTGGTATCCGAGATTCAAGGATGCCATCAAGCCTGTGATGCAGCAGCTCTATCAGAGTGTCGCTGAAGGTACTGAGGCCCAGATCTCGATCGACTCCAATTCCAAGCCTGACTACCGCGAGGGTCTTGAGAAGGAGCTCAAAGTCCTGCACGACAGCGAGATGTGGAAAACCGCAGAGACTGTACGCTCACTGCGTCCGGAGAACAAGTAATGCTTCCGGAAATCAATTGATTTTATGGAAAAGAATCGCGTATATTTCTTTGACACTACCCTGAGGGACGGGGAGCAGGTGCCCGGATGTCAGCTCAATACGGTTGAGAAAATCCAGGTTGCCAAGGCTCTCGAGACCCTTGGGGTGGATGTTATCGAGGCTGGTTTCCCGGTCTCCAGCCCGGGTGATTTCAACTCGGTCATCGAGATTTCGAAGGCGGTCACCTGGCCGACCATCTGCGCCTTGACAAGGGCGGTGGAGAAGGATATCGAAGTCGCAGCCGAGGCATTGAAATATGCCAGACACGGCCGTATCCATACCGGAATAGGCACGTCCGACTCCCATATCCGCTACAAGTTCAACTCCAACCGCGAGGAAATACTCGAGCGCGCCGTGAAGGCGGTGCGTTACGCGAGAAAGTTCACGGACGACGTGGAGTTCTATGCTGAGGATGCCGGAAGGACTGACAATGAATACCTTGCGAGAGTGATTGAGGCCGTGATCGATGCCGGGGCCACCGTTGTCAACATTCCGGACACCACCGGATATTGCCTTCCGTCGGAATATGGGGCGAAGATCAAATATCTCTGCGACAATGTCCCGAACATCGACAAGGCCATAATCTCCACTCATTGCCACAATGATCTGGGCATGGCCACGGCCAACACGATGGCCGGCATAATGAACGGTGCAAGGCAATGCGAGGTCACAATCAACGGCATAGGCGAAAGGGCAGGAAACACAGCTCTCGAGGAAATTGCGATGATTCTGAAATCCCACAGGGAGCTCGGACTCTCTTCCAATATCAACACTTCCGGGATATATCCTCTGAGCCGCACGGTCTCCAACCTCATGAACATGCCTGTCCAGCCGAACAAGGCGATTGTCGGAAGGAACGCCTTTGCGCATTCATCCGGCATCCACCAGGACGGTGTCCTGAAGAATGTGAGCACCTACGAAATCATTGACCCCAAGGATATCGGTCTGGATACCAATTCGATAGTCCTCACCGCAAGAAGCGGTCACGCTGCATTGAAATACAGGCTTGAGAGCCACGGAGTGCATCTGAGCAAGGAGAAACTGGACAAGGTTTACCAGGAATTCCTCCTGCTTGCGGACAAGAAGAAGGAAATCAATGACGATGATATCCTGATGCTTGCAGGTGCCGAAAGGACAGGAGAGAGAGTGGTCAAGGTGGACTGGCTCCAGGCTACCAGCGGTGTCGGAATGAAGCCTGTGGCATCGGTCGGACTTGATATCGCCGGGGAAAAATTCGAGGCTGCAGCTACCGGCAACGGTCCTGTGGATGCCGCCATCAATGCCCTCCGCCAGATAGTCAAGAGAAAGATCACCATCAACGAGTTTAC
>SFPH01000295.1 GCA_004552115.1 Bacteroidales bacterium | reverse complement strand
TGATACGATGGCTCCGTCCTTCTTGAGCTGGGCGAAAGCCTTGTCCACCTCCTTGCGGTCAAGTCCGGAAAGGTGGCCACTTCTCCGGCAGACACA
Source organism: Bacteroidales bacterium (assembly GCA_004552115.1). Next base: position 3,319 of record SFPH01000295.1, on the reverse strand, counting down.
GGCTTGCCTGCGCTGCGCATAGTCTCGAGAACCTTTACTGTTGTTTCCATAATAGATAGATAGCTAAATTATCCTATAAAATCAATAAATGCGTCAACCTGTGATTTCAGAAGGACCGTCTGCTCTTCGGTCAGAATCATACGCCCTTCTGTCCAAGCCTCCCTGTTCAGCTGAATTCCAGTCTGGGGTTCAGTCATTACTTCAGCCCTGATGAATGGCAATGTCAGCAGTTCCGTCAGTTTTTCCCTGCATCTGGCCGTTGCCAATGCACCCCCGGCACCGCTCAGCGCCACTTTCTTTCCGTTGATGGCAAGAGGGGTCTGACGGTCTCCGGCTACCAGTGGACGGGAAAGCCAGTCGATAAGATTCTTCAGATGCCCTGGGTAACTGTAATTGTATTCGGGAGAGAATATCCAGAGGGCATCGGCCTCTGCTACCTTTTCCCTGACCTTCCGTACCGCCTCTGGTGCGGGGAATTCAAAGTCCTGGTTCATCATCGGCACATCCGAATAGTCCAGATATTCAACTGTCGCCCTGCCGTCCAGCATACGCTCCGCCTCTTCGGCCAGTTTCCGATTGAAGGAACCCTCGCGCAGTGATCCAATAATGAAAAGTATTTTCTTCATCGTGTGTCAGTTGTTTATGGATTGACCGCTCTTATCAGCCTCTGTCAATTCCGACACGGCAAAGGTAAAAATTATTCAGTATCTTTACGATGCTTTAAAATATGGACTTGAATCATGATTGAAACAGATAGACTCATCCTACGTCCTTGGCAGGACTCCGATGCGGAGGCGCTTTTCCGATACGCTTCCGATCCGGACGTGGGCCCTAGGGCGAGATGGCCGCCGCACAAGGACATTGAGGAGAGCAAGAGAGTGATTCGTGACATCTTCACCAATGACCGCACCTGGGCTGTCACTCTGCGCGAGACCGGGGAGGCGATAGGTTGTATGGGGTACTACATCCACGGCGAGAGCAACATCCCGATAGGGGAGGAGGATGCCGAAATCGGCTACTGGATAGCCAAACCTTACTGGAACCGCGGAATCGCCACTGAAGCACTCCGGGCAATGATCGATTACTGTTTCAATGTCAAGGGCTTCCTTACTTTATGGTCGGACTTCTTCATCGACAACCCGGCCTCCGGACGTGTAATGGAGAAATGCGGATTCAAGGACACAGGAGAAATCAACTGGTGCAGTCATCTCTATCACGGGGAAGACCGGCCGGTACACATAATGAAATCTGAGCCGATACTCAACAGCCACAACAAGGCTGAATATGAGCCCGCCCACACGGGCGGTTTTGACACACGCCGAACTTTAACTTCTAACGTACGGTGAATCAGAGGTTTGTACGATTGAGTAAGAGGTAAACTAGAATTTTTGCAATCTTTTCGCTTAAATAATAAGTAAACGAGCTTTGGATTCTACCAAGGCTCGTTTACTTGTCTCTCTCTATCAAGAAAATGGTTGTGTATCTAAATGCGATCATTGATTCTGAAAAACTATCTGAACACCATCACAAACTCAGTCCACTGCGCATCGCTTCTCACAAGATCCAACGTTCCGTTGTGCCCCCTCATGATCTGGCGCGAGAGACTGAGACCTATGCCAGAACCGTCACGCTTGGTGGTGAAGAACGGGATGAATATCTGCTCCTGAGCTTCAGGAGTTATAGGCGCGCCATCGTTCGCCACCTTGATTAGGATCTGCTCGCTGTTATCGATGCTGGCCGTGATACTGACGTGTTTCGCACCTGCCTGCACGGCGTTCTTGATGAGGTTGATGAGTATGCGGCTGATCTGAGACTCGTCAGCGTAATCTGAGACTCGTCAGCGTAGATGAGAATGTCCTCTGATTCCGCCCTGTAGCTGCATCTTACTCCTGCACCTGTGCACTGCTCATGGGTAAGGTCAATGACCTTGCGTGCCAGGTCATCCACCATCAAGCCCTTCTTTATCGGTTTTGCAACGCCGGCGAGTTCACGGTATGATTCCACAAACTTAATGAGATCCTTCGACGACGAAGAGATAGTCTCGAGACCTGCCTTGACATCAATCTCCCGGCGTTCTTCAGGGACATCGATATATAGTGGCTCAGGGCGTCGCTCAGAGAAGCGATAGGGCTTACGGTGTTCATGATCTCGTGCGTGAGAACGCGTATGAGTTTAGTCCAGGACTCCTGTTCGTTCTGCTGGCGGCGTCGCTCCACGATCCACTTGATGCGGTTGAGAGCCTTGTTGAACTTGCTGTCCTCCGTGAAGCGGCAGTTATGACAGCCGTCAGTGCGATGGCTGCCACAACTGTCAGTATGATTCCCCAGAGCGGCATCATATATCGTATTTCTTGAGCTTGCTGTACAGTGTAGGACGGCTGATACCGAGCTCCTTCGCAACCAGCGTAAGATTACCGCCACAACGGGCCATAGTGTCACGAATGGTCTGCGCCTCAGCCTCGTCAAGGGTCCGCTTGGGAGCTGCCTTGGAAGTATGCTTCTTCTCCAAGGACAGATCCTCCGCCTTCAGAATTGTCCCCTCGGAAAGAATCACTGCCTTCTCAACGGTATTCTGCAGCTCGCGGATGTTTCCGCTCCATGCGTGGCCCTTCAACAGCTCAGCTGCCTCCGGGCTGATGCTGACAACGTTCCTGCGATCTTCGGAACGCTCACGAAGCGCCGGAAGACTTATGTGCATGGTATTGATGCGGTAGTACAGATCCTCGCGAAACCTGCCCTCGGCAACCATCTTCTCAAGATCCATGTTGGTTGCACAGATTAGCCGGATGTCAACCGGTATCTGCTTCTCCGAGCCCACGCGGGTGACGGTTCGGTTCTGCAGCACGCGCAGGAGCTTAGCCTGAAGATGCAGAGGGATATTGCCGATTTCGTCAAGGAATAATGAGCCTCCATCTGCCTGCTCGAACTTACCGACATGGTCGGCATGGGCATCGGTGAATGCACCCTTCACGTGGCCGAAGAGTTCGCTCTCGAAGAGTGTCTCGGCAATCGCTCCGGCATCCACGCACACCATCGGCATAGCCTTGCGGCTGCTGCGGGCATGGATCTCACGGGCCAGTACATCCTTTCCGGTGCCGTTCTCGCCAGTTATGAGCACTGTGGCGTCGGTTGGAGCTATCTTCTCGACAGTGCGCTTGATCTGCATCATTGCTGGAGTATCGCCCCAGTACATGTCGGAAGATGTAACCATCTCACTCTTCTTCGCTCCCTTGGGAGATGCATCATACGCAGCCTTCAGAGTCGATATAAGCTTATCATTGTCCCAAGGCTTGACGATGAAGTCAAACGCTCCCCTCTTC
>SFPH01000294.1 GCA_004552115.1 Bacteroidales bacterium | reverse complement strand
ACGGCCAAGTATTACACGCCGAGCGGAAGATGCATCCAGGCAATCGACTACAGCCACAGGAATGAGGACGGCAGCGTGGGACATATTCCGGATTCATTGACAAGGGAATTCAGGACCGCTCACGGCAGGCCGGTCCGCGACGGCGGCGGCATCACCCCTGACGACACATTGACGTTCAGGAGTTACAGCCGGCTGGTTTATTCGCTGGTGCTTGGCGGCATTGTCGATCAGTATGCACTGGACTATGGCCGCAGGCACGAAAGCATTGCCCCACTGGATGATTTCCATTTCTCAGATGCTGATTATGAGGACTTTATCCAGTTTGCGATGGGCAAGAAGTTCGACTATCGTTCCGGAGCCAGGGCATTGTACGACCAGATGAAGAGGGAGCTCGACAGAGACGGAATGTCTGACTCGATGAAGGATGAGATAGAGGCCCTCGGGAAGAAACTCGAGATAGAGAAGAGGGATTTCCTGCTGCTGAAGAAGGATGAGATCATACCTTTCATAGAGGAGGAAATCGCAGTGAGGTATTATTTCCAGGAGGCCGGGGTCAAGGTCAGGCTGCGTTATGACACGGCACTGAAGGAGGCTCTGACCAAGCCGCTGATCTGACGGATTGTCTCGAAAATTCTGTCCAAATCTGAGGCAACTTATTTTTTTCCAATTCCTTAATTGCTATATTTGCAGTCCGAAAGCGGATAAATTGTTTTTTGAAAGTATAACGCATTAATTATATTGAATCATGAAGTTTCTTACCAATGACAAACTGACAATTGTCGGTGCTGCCGGAATGATCGGTTCGAACATGGCCCAGACTGCCATGCTGCTCGGCCTTACTCCGAATCTCTGCCTCTACGACGTTTATGAGCCGGGTCTCAAGGGCGTTGCCGCCGAGATGAACCACTGTGCCTTCGAGGGTGCCAACATTACCTGGACGACTGATCCTGAAGTTGCCTTCAAGGACGCCAAGTACATCATTTCTTCAGGCGGTGCTCCTCGCAAGGAGGGTATGACCCGTGAGGACCTTCTCAAGGGTAACTGCCAGATTGCCGAGGATTTCGGAAAGAACGTGAAGAAATACTGCCCTGACGTTAAGCACGTGGTTGTCATCTTCAATCCTGCCGACCTCACCGGTCTCGTAGTGCTTCTCCACTCAGGTCTCAAGCCTTCTCAGGTAACAACTCTTGCAGCTCTCGACTCTACCCGTTTCCAGACAGCTCTCGCCGAGGAGTTCGGTGTACAGCAGTGCAAGGTGACCGGCTGCCACACTTACGGCGGTCACGGCGAGCAGATGGCTGTATTCGCTTCCCAGGTGAAGGTTGACGGCACTCCGCTTTCAGAACTTCTCGGAACCAAGCTCAGCGCCGAGAGATTCGAGGAGATCAAGCACAATGTCATCCAGGGTGGTGCAGAAATCATCAAGCTCCGCGGACGTTCTTCATTCCAGAGCCCTGCCCTCAATTCGGTGAAGATGATCGCCGCTGCAATGGGTGGTGAGAAATTCACCTGGCCTGCAGGTACTTACGTAAACAACGAGAAGTATCAGAACGTGATGATGGCTATGCCTACAGTCATTGACGAGACTGGCGTTCACTTCGGTGAGATCAAGGGTACCGCTGAGGAACTCGCTGCTCTCGACGCTTCTTATGCACATCTCTGCAAGATGCGTGACGAGATCATCTCTCTCGGCATCATCCCTGCAGTCGCTGACTGGAAGAGCGTGAATCCGAATCTTTAGCATTCAGGGATCAATGCTGCTGAGGCATTCCTGTTGTAATGCCCCGGCTGCATTTTTCCGGATATATCTGGTGACCTGGTTTTCCGGGTCACCTTTTTTGTTTTGATTGCCCGCTATCCGTCCATGCTGTTTCCTGCATATCTCCCGTCCCTATCTTTTTCGGGGCCTATCTTTATCAGGGCCTGGATCTTCCTTGATTCGTGCAATTCATCTATGCAGGGATGCCCCTCCATAGCTAGCTGTATTGGTATTGCCCTGCCTAGATGC
>SFPH01000293.1 GCA_004552115.1 Bacteroidales bacterium | reverse complement strand
GCCTGGATGCGGTCCGTGTCCGCCCTGGCGTCATCTGTCAGTTCGACCTTCTGTCCTCTGCTTACGTGCTTCGTCTTCCAGTCGAAATAGCCCAGATAGACAGGGCAGCCAACTTCCTTGGCAATGAGGTGATAACCGGTCTTCCATTTCTTTGTGGCCTTTCTCGTGCCTTCAGGTGCAATTGCAAGGTGGAATTTGTCAACACTTCCCATTTCCTTGATCAGGCTCCTGACCATTGCGCTCGAGTTCTTCCTGTCGACTGGAATGCCTCCAAGCTTCCTCAGAAGCCAGCCGAGAGGGCCTATGAAGATTTCCTTCTTGATCATGACGTAGGCCTTGTAACCGTCGAACTGTGCATAGTAAAGGTAGGAGACCACGAAGTCCCAGAATGATGTGTGCGGCACTCCGAGGATGATGCATTTGTCCTCCGGAGCCGGGCCGTCATCGTATTTCCAGCCCATAGCCTTCAGGGCTAAGCCGCAGAATTTGCTCCAAGCGCTCATGTTTCTAGATGTTTATATCCTCAAGTTCCTCCTCGCTGCGGAGGTTCTTTCGGATGAAGTTCTGTCTGTCAATGGTGTTGTCGCCCATGTAGAATTCCATGATGCTGGAGATGGACTCGTCCTCGGCCAGCTTGACCGGGTCGAGACGCATGTTCTCCCCGATGAAATCCACGAATTCGTGGGCGGATATCTCTCCGAGACCTTTGAATCGGGTGATTTCCACGCCGTTCTTCAGGTCCTTTATCGCCCTGGCCCTTTCTTCGTCATTGTAGCAGTAGCGGGTCTCCTTCTTGTTCCTTACCCTGAAGAGCGGGGTCTGGAGAATGTGCACGTGGCCGCGCCTGATGAGGTCCGGGTAATATTTCATGAAGAATGTCAGCACCAGCATCCTGATGTGCATTCCGTCGTCATCGGCATCGGTGGCCACGATGATGTTGTTGTATCTCAGGTTCTTGAGATCTTCCTCTACGCCGAGGGCGGAAATGAGGAGGTTCAGCTCCTCGTTCTCGGCCACCCTCCTGCGGCTCTCCTTGTAGCAGTTGATAGGCTTGCCCCTGAGGCTGAACACCGCCTGGTTGTTGGCGTTCCTGACCTTGGTGATGGTTCCGCTCGCGGAGTCTCCCTCGGTGATGAAGATGCTGGATTTCTCGCCTTCCTCGGCCTTGGCTGCAGGCAGCTTGTCGCAGAAGTGGTAGCGGCAGTCCCTCAGCTTCTTGTTGTAGACATTGGCCTTCTTGTTCTTCTCCCTGGTCTTTTTCTGGATGACGGAGATTTCCTCGCGCTCCTGCTGGGATGCCTTGATTTTTTCCTCCAGCTTCGGGACAATGTCCATGTGCATGTGGAGATAATTGTCCAGATGCTTGGAAATGAAGTCATTGATGAATGACCTCACTGTCGGGCCGCGGTCGATCATGATGGCTCCGTCCGGGCCCTTGACCTCATTGCCATTTTCATCGCGCATCGGTTTCTCCCACATATAGGTGGAACCGAGCAGCGTCTTGGTCTGGTTCTCGAAATTAGGCTCCTGGATCTGTATGCTGATGGCTCCTACAATGCCCTGTCGGCAGTCCTGAGGCTCGTAGTTCTTCTTGAAGAAATCCTTCAGCGTCTTGGCGACCGCCTCCCTGTAGGCTGCGAGATGCGTTCCTCCGTCCCTGGTGTTCTGTCCGTTCACGAAGGAGGCGACATTCTCCCCGTAGCTGTTGCCGTGAGTGAGAACGATCTCGATATCGGGACCTTCCAGATGAATAGGCGGATAGACGGGGTCCTCTGTAAGTCTCTCGTTCACAAGGTCGAGGAGACCGTTCTCGGACTTGTATTCCACACCGTTGAGAACCAGTGAGAGACCTCTCTTCAGGTAGGAGTAGTTCTTCACCATCGTCTCGACGTAGTCCATGTTGTACTCGTATGCCCCGTAAAGCTGGCTGTCAGGCACGAACGAGACCAGGGTCCCGTTTTTCTGCCCTGTACCAGACTTTCTGCCCGAGTCCTTCAGCTCGCCCCTTTCGTA
>SFPH01000292.1 GCA_004552115.1 Bacteroidales bacterium | reverse complement strand
GCCCTTCCGAGCTCATAGACGGACTCGCACCAGAAACCTGCCGACGGGGATGCCTTCAGGACATCGGAAAGCAGTTTGATCTCGCCGTTCACATCGCCCGTCAGCGAATAGGCAAGGCCGGCCTGATAATAAGGATAGAGGTCATTGGCAGCGCCCCTCTCCCTGATTGCGCCCTCGTATGAAGGAATCGCGTCCTTGTAGGCCTTGGTTATGAATGCGCAGTCACCCTTCCTGATCAGGGCGTCGCGCCTCTCGGACCTGTCCCCCGACTGGAGATAAATGTCGAACCATCTCGATGCCGAGGCGTAATCCTCAGTCTTGAAATAGCAATATGCCACGTTGTATGGCAGGAGACCGCCTTCCTTTCTCCCGTCAAGGGCGGAAACATTGTAGAGGCTCCGGAAAATGTCCGATGCATCGGCATAGGAGTCGCTCCTGTAGTATGACTCGGCCAGCCAGTAGCGCGAAAGCTGGTTGAGGGATGAATTCCTTTCGGCATAGTAGGCGGCTGTCTTCAGGCATGGAACAGCATTCCTGTATGAGCCTGAAGAGATCAGCTGCTCTGCCCTCAGATAATTGGCTTTCATATAGTTGCGCTTCATGTCGTCATCCAGCTCGTCAATTTTGTCATAGGCTTCCACAGCTGCCGCATAGTCCCTGTTGACCAATGCCGCCAGAGCCATGTAGCTGTAAATCCTGTCTCCCCTCTTCCTGTCCGAGTACTTGTCAATGTAGCTCTTGAATCCGGAAGGGTCATTGTTCAGGTCGAAAGCGAGCTTGGCATAATTGAAGAAGGCATCCTCCGCGATGTCAGGATTGTCATTCTGGAAGGCGGCATCCCTGAAGGCCTGCATCGCTGCGACCTTGTTCTTTATCTGGATATAGCTGTAGCCCATCTGATAGTTGGCGATCTGGCCGATGGAGTCCGTCCTCGACGTCATCCTGGAATAATTCTCGACCGCTCCGCTGTAGTCCTTGACGGCATAAAGCAGGGAGCCGGCATAGAAATAATCCTTCCTGTCATTGCCGGACGAGATACTGGTCCTGTCATAGTACTCCTTGGCCTTGGCCGCATTCCCGGACACAAGATAGGTCTCCGAGATGATTCTGGCCAGATGCGGCCTGCGCTCCTCCGGTATCCTGGCATAAAGGGCCTCGCCGTTCTCCATCACATATCCATAATCCTTCTTCATGAAACGGCATTCCAATATGTAGAATGCGGACTCGTCAGCGAACCTCGGGTCCTTGGCCGACTCTGCGAAAAGCGGCAGGGCACCGTCAAAATCCTCCCTTCCGTACAATATGTAGCCGGCCGAGTAGGAGGCAGGGGCCACATAATCATTGGCAGGCATCCTCGTGACCTTCATGAATCCCTTCAGGGCTTCGTCGAACCTCCCCGTCTTGAAAAGGGAATAAGACTTCTTGAAGGTGTACTCGGCAAGGTCCGAACGGTTGAGACCGCGCACCGGGATGCCTGAAAACGCCTCCGAAGCCCCGAAGTAATCCCCGTCGTCAAAAAGGTTGAGGGCATGCCTGTAGCGGATTTCCGTCGCCAGCCCGGAATAAGGATACTTCGAGAGATATTTCTCCATCTCGTTCTCATATCCGGGAACTCTCATCCTCTCCGCGCACAGAACGGCAAATCCTCCGGCCACGTGGTCCCCGTCCGCAATCTCCGAGAACAGCGTCCTCGCACGCGCGTACATTCCTTTCTCATAATAGTCCCTCGCCTGCCTGTAAACGGGATTCCTGTCTGCTGCCGGGGCGGACTGAACCGAAACCGCCAGCGCCAGGGCAAGGAAAGACATCAATATGCTTCTGCTCATACAAAACAATTTTTCATTCAAAACAAAATGTAAATTTAGCACTTTTCGCAAAATAATCCTAATCCAGCAAGTTGCAGGCCATATTCCGCAATTAATTTTTTCCGGAGTCGGATGCAATGTTTCAGAAATACGGCATTTATGATTGCGGAAAACATAAAAATGGACAACAATATGAAGAAGTTTATCATCGCGGCTGCGGCATTGACTGCAGCAATTTCAATCCAGTCCTGCAACAAGGACGACGGATACAGCTATGACATCATCTATCCGAATGCCCTCGTGACCATCAAGCCGGACGGGGATTCGTTCTACATCCAGCTGGACGACAACACAGTCATCCATCCTACCAACATTGAGAATTTCTCGTTCAAGGAAGAGACCAGGGCCTTCGCCAATTTCGATTTCCCGGCCAAGCCATGGACATCTGAATTCGAAGTGTATGCACACTGGATCCGTCCGACATTGACCAAGATGACGGATGAAAGCAAGGGCTCCGCAGAGGAGGACAAGGCCGAGTTCGGCGAGACTCCCGTAGAGCTTGTCAAGGGATGGACAGTATGCGAGGACGGTTACCTCTCCCTCCAGTTCAGGGCGGCCTGGAGCAGGTACGGCAACATCAAGCACCGTGTCAGCCTCATTACCGGAACAGATCCGGAAGACCCTTATCTCGTGGAATTCAGGCATGACGACTGCGGGGACATCCCTGAGGTGGTAGCAGACGGATATGTGTCATTCAGGCTCTCATCCCTGCCTGACACTAGGGGCGAGACTGTCAAGCTCAAGGTCAGATACCTGTCAAACATGGGAATGAAGACCGTCGAGTTCGACTATAAGACACGCCCGGGAGACGGGGCTGGCGAATAAAGGTATTTCGGCACTGGAATTGCAGGCCCTGACCTGCAGATTCTGACGCAGATGGGATTGTTTCAGCCAGACAGGGAAAAAAGAATAGCGGAAGGTATCAGGAAAGGCAGCCATACGGCAATGAAAGAGCTGTATGACGAATGGTCCGGATACCTGTTCGCCCTTTGTCTGAGATATGTCCCCGACAGGGAGACCGCAAGCGACATCCTGCAGGACAGTTTCGTGAAGATATTCTCCGGTGCTTCCTCATTCAGTTACAAGGGGCCCGGCTCACTGAAAGCCTGGATTTCCAGGATAGCCGTGAACGAGGCCCTTCAATATCTCAGGAAGAACAGGGGCCGCACAATGCTGGAGTACAAGGACATCCTGCCCGACATCAGCGCAGAGGAGCCGGAAGAGGACGACATGAGGAAAATCCCGTCAGGCGTCCTTCTGAAAATGATCGGGGAGCTTCCGGAAGGATACAGGACAATCTTCAACCTCTCCGTTTTCGAGAATATGTCCCACAA
>SFPH01000291.1 GCA_004552115.1 Bacteroidales bacterium | reverse complement strand
TATTTTCAGCGGGCTTGGTGCCGCCCTTCATGGAAGACAGGAACGCCATGATCTGATCCTTGTCCATCACCATAGAGCGCACGGTGTTGATGATTTCAAGGTTCTCCAGCTCCATCTTCTTGTCGTACAGCTCCTTGAGCTGACCTTCGATTTCGGACTTCTTCTTTTCAGCCTTCTCGATGTCGGAGAGGACTTTCTGATACTTGGGATTCATGCAAAACTCCTTTCTTTTAATAGGCGGGTCTTCCGAAGGTGTAGAAATGCTGCTGCCAGTAGGAAGAGTTGATGGATGTGTACTGAATGGGATCGCCGCAGTGGATCATGACCCCATCACCGACGTAAATGCCGACGTGAGACACGCCGGGGGTGTCATACGTCCCGACAAAGAAGATGAGATCACCGGGCTGTGCATTCGCCTTTGAAACCGGCGTACAGACGTTGTAAAGCCCCTGTGCGCCCAATCGTCCGGTGTTCACAAGTCCGCTGTTCGTGAGAACGTAGCTGACGAAGCCGGAGCAGTCGAAGGACGTGTCGGGATTGGAGCCGCCCCACACATACGGAAAGCCGAGATACTTTTCCGCTTCGGTAATCAGCGCTGCAAACTTCTCGTCGTTCAGGTATTCCGGGTTGACATCGTAGTCGGCGGGCGGATTTGTGATGTACTTGTCCACATAGGGAGAGTCACCGAACAGATCCTCGCGGTTGCCAAGCACCGACATATACGTTGCGTACATGGAAAGCTGTTCCTGAGACATGATGTAGACCGGGACATGGGAGAGATTGAAGTTTTCGAGCTTCACATTGCAGATGTAATAGTCATACGGAACGCGGTAGGTTTCTGTGTGCGTGTTGCCGTCTGCATCCGTCCATGTGTCGGTCTCCGTGCGGTATCTCGTTTCGACGATGACCTCTTCGGTGAGGATGTACTGCTTTTCAAACAGCATTTGAAGCGTACCCTGCACCTCGTCCAGCGTGAACTCGCCCTCATGGAGAGCCGAGAGGATGGAGATCAGCACATAGGGGTCATGCTCAATATCGTCCAGATCGAAGTGATACTCGTCATAGTCATGGTTACTTTCATAGTTATCCAGATAGCTTTGCAGCTCTTGCTCCATCCGGCAATACTGCGCTTCCGCGCCGAGCATCGCGTCATCCTCGCTGAGATAAGAGGAAGCGATAACCGACGAGCCGGTAGAGGTGAGCATCGAACACGAGCTGATTCCGGCACCGAGCAAAACGAGAAGGGCAATTCCGACGCCGATCCAGATGAAGACCTTCTTGTTCTTCTCAAAGAACTCCTTGATCTTGTCGGACGCCTTCTCACCGAGCTTCTTGCCGGTATTCTTTGTGGCAGTCCCGGCAGTCTGAGAACCGGCATTTCGAGCGGCGGCATACTCCTTCTTGATGCTCTGCTTCTGGTAGTGCTTGTTCATGTTCTGCTTCTTCATCTCAGGATGCTCCTGCTGATTTCTCTCATATTGGAGCTTGGCGTCAGCTACATCCGCCTTGTGTTCCAGCTTGGAAACCTTCTCATAAGGCTTGTTGACGCTGCTTTCCCGATGATGACGGAAATGCCTCGCAGCGGTCTCAGCGGCAATCTCCGTTTTATGCGCCGCCTCAACCGCCGAGTTTTCCTGCTCGACCTCATGGATTTTGCCGTGAATGCCGGAGGCGAGAGTGTCACCGACCTTGCGGACGGTTTTGTCTGCCTCGAATTGCAGCTTGCCCTTGCCCTTCGGCTTTTTCAGCTCATCCTCAAAATGAAGGCGGGTTTTGCCCTTGCCGGTTTCCTCATCAAAGACGCGCTCTTTCTTGAGAACCTTGTGCGTGGGCAGCTTTTTACGGGCGGCATCCAGACGCTCATGTGCCTTCTCGGACTTCCTTTCGAGCTTCTGCATCCGCTTCGTGGGCGGGACGGCATCGTCCGAGACCGGCTTTGCAGAGGCGGTTTCCGCCGCTTGAGTGAGAACGGCATCTGCATCCACTGCTTCAACCGCAGAGGTCTTGCGCAGCTTGTG
>SFPH01000290.1 GCA_004552115.1 Bacteroidales bacterium | reverse complement strand
CAACTGCCAGTCCCCGGACGGCGGCTGGGCGCTCGGCTGCCGAATCGACGGAGGCCAGGCGGAATTCGTCCGCGTCCCCTATGCCGACCAGGGACTCAACAGGATTCCGGACAGTGTCACGGACGAGCAGGCTCTGTTTGTCGGAGATATACTTGCAACCGGCTTCTGGGCGGCAAGAATCTCGGAAATCAAGGAAGATGATACGGTTCTCATCATTGGAGCCGGCCCTACAGGTCTCTGTACGCTGTTATGCGTGATGCTGAAGCACCCGAAGCACATCATCGTGTGCGAAAAGTCGGAGGAGAGGCGAGCCTTTGTCAAGGAACACTATCCGGAAGTAATTGTAACAACACCGGAGGAGTGCACGGCGTGCACCGGTGCATACGGTGCACCTCTGGGCGGTGCAGATGTCGTCATAGAGGTTGCAGGGTCCGAGGACAGCTTTCAGCTCGCCTGGCAGTCAGCACGCCCCAATGCAATAGTCACCGTGGTCGCCCTCTATGACCGTCCTCAGATACTGCCTCTCCCGGACATGTACGGCAAGAACCTGACCTTCAAGACCGGAGGTGTGGACGGTTGCGACTGTGCGGAGATTCTCTCGCTTATAGAGCAGGGGTTGATTGATACGACACCGTTGATTACTCACCGGTATAGTCTTGAGGAAATTGAAGAGGCGTACAGAGTGTTTGAGAGCAGGGCGGAGGGAGTCATCAAGATTGCAGTTCCCAGCATTAATGGAGTTTCCCCGGGAATTATCTCCTTTTGAATCTGAAAACGCTGATTTCCGGCCAGGCGCCAAGCCGGGCAAGGACTCCTGTCTCACCCAGGCCGGAATTCACATACAGCCATTGGCCTCCATCTTCGTACAGGCCGTGGCATTCATTGAAGACATATCTGCTAGGAGTCCATCCGAAAATCTCCAGCTGCATCGCGTGGGTGTGGCCCGACAGCGTCAGGTCCACGTCGGTTTTTCCGACTATGCACGGACGCCATACGTTTGGGTCGTGGTAGAGCAGTATCTTGAAGTCTGCAGGCGGGCAAGCCTTCAGCGTCGAGTCGAGAGCGGCGCTGATTTCGGGAGTCCAGGTGGTACCCTCCCCGCCTATCAGGGTCAGTCTGCTGTCTTCCCTTTCAATGTCAATCCATTCGTTTTCAAGCAGTTTCCATCCCATCTCTCCGATTATCCGCCTGACTCTAGCCTCGTCCTCCTTTTTCTCCTCCCCGGTCGTGAAGGCATAGGTGCAGTAATCGTGATTGCCCATCACCGCATAAACCCCGTCCCTTGCCCTGAGGTCGGAAAGTATATCCACGAAAGAGTCTGTCTCTTTGCTGCTGAGCGTCACCATATCCCCGGTGAACACTATCATATCGGGGTCCTGGCGGAGAATTTTCCGTACGGCGTGCCGCAGCGAGGCCTTTCTTCCTTTATATGAAAGCAGATGTATGTCGGAAATCTGGGCGATGGTGTAACCTTCGAAGGATTCCGGCAGGGTGTCGCTGAATATGTCTCTGTCCCTCACCACGTAGATGTTGCAGCCTATGAAATAGGCAATCAGCATCCCGGCCGGGGCGGTAAGAAGGAACCAGGCTCCCCTCCTGAAGCACACCGTAAAAGGGGGACCTCCGGCGCAGGAACGTATCAGTGAGTAGGCCAGCAGCAATAGCAGGGTGGCGAGGAAGCCTATGAGAGTCACTGTCAGAGTAGCGGTCAGCTGCATGGAAATATCGGAATTGTAAGCGGGGTATATCATGCCTCACAAAGTATGCCAGTTTTTGATGTCCTGAATATTGTCGGTAGATTTGGATTAATCTCCCTTCTCCATCATAAGTTCTTGTCCTATAAGCCACAAAATAGTTACAAAATAGCATGAAAAATGCCTGACACTATACATTTGTGCCAGGCATTTTTCTCGCAGATAAATCCGAATTTATTTGATGTTATTCGCGGCGGCCATGCGGAGCCAGAGCATCTCTGTTTGTCAGAGCCCAATCAATAATACCGTTCAAGGCCGGCAGGAAAGATTCTCCCAGT
>SFPH01000289.1 GCA_004552115.1 Bacteroidales bacterium | reverse complement strand
CAGGAGAATGACTACGTGAAGGCCGGTTCAAGACTTTCCGACGGTGGTATTTCACCTACCGACATCCTCAATGTCCTCGGTCCTGTCAAGGCTCAGGAGTACATTGTGAATGAGGTTCAGGCGGTTTACCGTCTCCAGGGTGTGAAGATCAATGACAAGCACTTTGAAATCATTGTCCGTCAGATGATGAGGAAGGTGCAGATCAATGACCCGGGCGACACCGAGTTCCTGCCAGAGGAGCTTGTGGACAAGTGGAAGTTCATGGATACCAACGATGATATCTACGGCAAGTACTATATCGTCGACAGCGGAGATTCCCAGAGATATTCTGCAGGACAGATTGTCAATGCCCGCGAGATGCGCAATGAGAATGCATCCCTCGAAAGACAGGGTCTGGCAATGATGGCTGTCCGCGAGGCAAGGCCTGCGACTGCAAGCCAGGTTCTCCAGGGTATTACAAGAGCTGCCCTCAAGACCGACAGCTTCATTTCCGCCGCTTCTTTCCAGGAGACTACCAAGGTACTCAGCGAGGCCGCAATCCGTGGCCGTGTCGATGACCTCGAGGGTCTCAAGGAGAATGTCATCTGCGGACATCTCATTCCGGCCGGAACCGGTCAGAAGGAGTTCCAGGACATCGTGGTAAGCAGCAAGGAGGACTACCTCAAGGAGATGAACGATCTCTAGTGGATAGCCTTATGATAATGAATGAGAGGGTGGTCATCAGGCCATCCTCTCATTTTTTTATCTTTTGTCGATGCTGGTGTATTCCCTTTCCTCCGTCACGCATCTGTACGCAGGGCGGATAATCCGCCGTCCCTCGAAATTGAGTTCCTCATTGCGGTGGGCGCACCATCCTACAAACCCCAGTATTTCAGATTGTAACCGGCTTCGATCTGCACCTCCACCCTGTCCTTCAACTCGGGGAAGAAGTCAATGCCGGACAGCTCTTCAAGCCGGTCGACGCTCATTGCGCATTTCTGGAGGTTCTCGTTCCGGGGCTTGTTGTACATCACGAAGGCGATGCACTGCTCCCCGGCCAGGACGGCCTTGAAGAAAGCATCCGGGACCACTACCTTGTTTCTGCCGATGGTGCCGTAGGCATTGTCCATCAAGAGCGGCCCCGTGACGACAGTCACGCTTCCGAACTTCTTTGCCCAGCCCCTGACCTTCTCCTCGAGGGTTTTCCATTGCCCGTTGTTCAGCGAAATGTCCTGCGGGCAGCAATTGGTGAAGTAGAATGATTCCTGCATTGCCCTTTCGCACCACTTGAAGTCGCCGGCAGGAGCCATGTGGCCTCTCGACCAGCCGGAGTTTCGATAATCACTGTCCTCCGCCTGCGGCAATGACAAAGACGGGTCCGGCACGAAGTTCAGACCGCTCCTGGAATAAGGCCCGTCAGTCTCCGCTGCCGTGAGCGTGTATCTGACCCATTTCGGAATACGGTATTCAGGGTTGTACATAACCTCGTAGGCGTAATATGCTATATGGGTTCCGCCCTTTTCCGGCTTTGGCGCAGCCGTCCCGGCGTTGATCCAGCCTGTCAGCAGGACAAGGACCAGGCAGCAGGGGAGTATGTATGAAGTCGTCCGCTTTGTCATATTGATTTCTTTTGTTTCCGTGTCCTGGACATTTTCCTGTCTGCAAATTTAGGATGCGTATTGCTGATATCCAAATGTTCTGCACCTGCCTGACAAATCCCGGAAAAAACTTATATTTGCATTCTGCGAATGGATAATTGACGCTGAAGATAACCACCAGTCATATATGAAAAATACAATTTTAGCATTTCTGGCCACAGTAGGCCTGGCCATTACCGCCTGCGACAATGCGGGCAATAAGAGTACAACGGGATTTGTCGAGGCGGCGCTGATGCCGTACGTTGGCCTGCGTGGGTTATTCCGACCTGGCAGCGGGCAGGAAGATCACTATGGATGATGTCTTCATGCAATGCTCTCAGACCAAGGGATTCTGCGGTGTGACAATGGCAAAGCTCGTTGAGGAAGGCAAGGTCAGCCTCGATGACCCGGTGTCGAAGTACCTTCCGGAGTTCAGGGATCTCTGGGTCCTGGAAGGGGAGTCGGACAGCCTGAGGACATTGAGGCGGGCAAGGAACCCGCTGACAATCAGGATGGCGCTAAATCATACCGGAGGATTTCCGTTCGAGGCAAGTGTCAAGAGGAATGATGTCAGGGGCGGTGGCTGGTCCGGAGGTGCGCCGATCCGTCAGGTCGCTGCGGTTGCGGCTGATTCGCCTCTCCGTTTTGAACCGGGCACGTCAGTATTGTACTCCAATACCGGAATCGACATTGCGGCAGCCGTGATCGAGGAAGTTACGGGAATGAAATGGGAGCAGTACCTGAAGCAGACCGTGCTTGATCCGCTCGGGATGAAATCAACCTGGTTCTGGCCTACCGACAGACAGCTCAGGACCCAGGTCGAGATGTACAGGACAAAGGAGGGAGGCAAGGCTGAATATGTCAGGGAGCATCCTTGGGAGCAGAGGCCTTACAATGATTCACACGTGTTCGCATCAGCAGGAGCCGGCCTCTGGAGCACTGCCAATGACCAGCTCAAGTTCTACAAGATGCTTATGAATCTCGGGATGGGGGAGAATGGAGTCCGGATTCTGGAGGAGGAGACTGTCAAGTCCATTCTTGCGCGCTCCACCAGACCTGCGGGCTTCGATGGATATTCTCTCGGACTCGTTGCCCCTGTTGAGGATACCGAGGACTCATGGTTCGGACATGGCGGGGCCTGGGGCACCAACTGCATGGTCAACTGGCACAAGAAGCAGCTGAAACTCTTTGTCATTCAGATCTCTGACAGCACCTCTCCATGGCACGATGACTTCGAGAAGGCCCAGAATGCTTTCTTTGCGGCTGAGATTGACAATTCAGACTCCGATGCCTATACCGGCAGGACTGAATAATCACCTCTGCCCCTCCCAAATAAAAGAAGCTGACCGTCACCAAAGGTCAGCCTCTTTTTTTATTTCGATTGAGCAGAGAATGCTACCTCTCGATGGTAGCCTCGCGGTCCGGTCCGAGTGAGATGATCCTGATAGGAACTCCAAGATATTCCTCCATGAACTTCACGTAGTCCTTGAAGGCCTGTGGGAGGTCTTCCTCCCTGCGGATGCCTGTGAGGTCCTGATTCCAGCCCTTGAACTCCGTATAGACCGGAGTGATCTCTGCTGCGGTGTCGAACGGGAACTTGTCTGTCTCCTTGCCGTCCACGATGTAGGATGTGCAGACCTTGATGGTCTCGAATGTGTCGAGGCAGTCTGACTTCATCATTATCAGGTCGGTTACACCGTCTATCATCACGGTGTATTTCAATGCCACCAGGTCCAGCCAGCCTGTTCTGCGAGGCCTTCCGGTCACGGCGCCGAACTCGTGTCCGATCTGGCGGATTTTCTCGCCGGTCTCGTCGAAGAGCTCGGTAGGGAACGGGCCGCTGCCCACCCTGGTGCAGTATGCCTTGAATATGCCATAGACGTGACCGACCCTTGAAGGAGCCACTCCCAGTCCGGTGCAGACTCCGCCAATGGTGGTATTGGATGATGTCACGAATGGATAGGAGCCGTAGTCAATGTCGAGAAGGGAGCCCTGCGCACCCTCCGCAAGCATAGGTTTTTCGTCCAGCCACTCATTTACAAAATATTCACAGTCAATGAGATCGAACTCCTTGAGGAACTCGGCTGCTGACAGCCACTCCGCCTCATTGGCATCCGGGTCGCATTCGAAGTCAAGATCCTTGAGAAGCTGGAGATGCCTTGCCTTGAGCCTGGAGAACCTCTCCTTGAAATCCGGAGCAAGGATATCCCCGACCCTGAGGCCGTGGCGGCTTATCTTGTCTGTGTAGGTAGGGCCGATGCCCTTGAGGGTCGAACCGATTTTTCCCTTGCCGGCAGCTGCCTCGTATGCGGCATCCAGAAGTTTGTGTGTAGGAAGGAGTTGACGGCAACCACGCAAGGCAGACCGAAATTGTCCCTGATGTTGTGTACATGTCTTTCCAGATTAGGCAGACCTTTTTTGAGAGCCTCGATGTTTTCGGCGTTCAAATCCGCTTTTGCCACGCCGCCGTGGGATTT
>SFPH01000288.1 GCA_004552115.1 Bacteroidales bacterium | reverse complement strand
AGGAGCTTGTCAGCGACGTCAACCTTTTCCTCTTCGACGGGAAGGGCAGGCTTGAGGAGCACATCTACGCAGACCGTCTCAGGAGCGGTCCGGACGGAAGAATTGCAATCGATGCGGAATGGCTGTGCGGAACAGGATGCAGGATAATGGCCTGCGCCAATTTCGGATACAGGATGGACGTCGGCAGTCTGGACGAGCTTCTGAAGTACAGATACCATCTGGCCTATCCGGATGAATGGAGCGGTCTGGCCAGCGGTGTCTCATTCAATGTGAACAGCGTGGAAATCGGAGGCTCTCCCAGATCCGCCAATGCCTTCGCTCCGGGCAGGGCAGAAGGGACATCCGACATTTTCGGAAAGGGCTTCGTCTGCAGCGGGACATTGGCCGACAACCTCAACATCGAGGAATCTCCCGGAAGAAGCAGGGAGGCTAAGCTGTACATGATGGAGAACCTGCAGGGAGAACTTCTGCCGGGAGCAGTCAGCGAGAAAGACAAGGTGCTGGACATTTCCGATGCTATGGCGGCGCAATGCTCATACGTGGAAATCAAGGCGGAGTACAATTCAGAGGATTATTGCACCCCTCCCGGAGAGTGGCTTGTCTATCGTTTCTACCTGGGAAACGGCCCGTCCAATTTCGATGTTGAACGGAACTGCGAATATAGATATGTCATAAGGCCGGACGGAACCGGGATCTCGGAGGATAGCTGGCGGGTGGACAAGAGCAGCCTGATAAGGAAAGGTCCTGCCACCCTGAAAATAAGCCCCGGGCAGTATATCGAGGGCAAGGTGGGAGACATAGTCCACATAAGGGTAGATTCAGATCCCGCAGATGCCCTTGTGAACATAGGAAAGGAGGAACTGGAATTCGACCGGAACAACGGCATATACGACTACGAACTGGACGAAGACGGAAGAGGTGTCGTCCTCAGGCTTGAATCCAGGGGCTCAGGGCTTCTGTACGTGGAGGGCGGATATCCGTCAAGCGACGCTGCCATCATTGTAATTGTAGTATCATGAAAGTTATGAAATCTGAAGAATTGCGCATTGCGGGACGGACAATCCTTCTGTCCGCATTCCTGATATCGGCATTGTCCTGCTCTGAAAGACAGATGGACGAGGTGCCGGGAAGAGTGAGGTTCAGGTTCGCTCCGGCTGCGGACACAAGAAGCGGCATAGCTCCCGATGAAAACTCAGTTGAAAATGTGAACATTGCCGTGTACCGGTTCGGGGTTCTGCATTCCGCAATGTTCTTCGACGGGGAGTCAGTTCCGGAAATGACGCTCGATGCCGGAGAATACTCGGTCTATGCCGTCGGAAACATCGGGGAGAAGACTGTTTTCCCGAACTACGAGATATTCATGCCCAGATGGCGTTACCGCATTTCCTCGACATCGGAACTCGGGGAGAAAGGTATGGCATTCACCGCCTCGGATACCTTGAAAATCGGTAAAGGAGGAGGTGATTTCACCCTGAAGATGACCAGGATGGCGGCCAGATGCGGCTTCAGGTTCGATGCTTCGGCATTGGAAGGGATGAAGGTGAAGTCGGTGAGACTGCGGCAGGCAGCCCTGGACATGGCCCCGTTCGGTGCCTCGGGAAGTGTGCCGGAAAATGTCGAGGATATCGGAGATTATGCCTCCGAGGCTGACATCGCAGCTCTGGAAAAGGGGGAAACCGCATATTTCTACTGTCTTGAAAACGACAGGGGCAGGCTTCTTCCTGACAATACGGATATCTGGGGCAAGGTGCCCGACAAGATTCCCGACATGGCTGACAGATGCACCTACATAGAGGTGGCTGCAACTGTTTCCGGCAATCCCGACGGATACACGGGAGATGTCATATACAGATTCTACATAGGAGAGGACACGACGACGGACTTCTCCGTGAAACGCAACACCGCATATGCAATCACCCTCACGGCATCCGGTGACGGTCTAGGGAAGAAGGGATGGCTGATCGACACATCGGGACTGGGAATCGACCCGCTATTCAATTTCAACCCTCCTGAACTCCCGGAATATGTCGGGCAATGGGCCAGAATCCGTTTCCCGAATGCGGACGGGCTGAGGACAGTGACAGTCAGCAGCGGGAATGAAGAAATCATTGTCGGGACGACATCGGAAGGAATCGACAGCCTCTGCCTGGAGAATGGAGCGATATTGCTGTATGCCCCTGAAGTATCCAGAAAGGACATTTACCTCTATCTTTCAGACAGGACTCCGTACAAGACCAATCCGGTTTCACATATCAGTCTGCAAAGTGCGGAAAGGAGCGCAAG
>SFPH01000287.1 GCA_004552115.1 Bacteroidales bacterium | reverse complement strand
AACTTGCCGGAGGCGCATTGTCATATGACGAACTTCAGGCCGCATCGGCCAGATTCGGGGAATTGTCAGCCATTCTCGACGAGAAGGAGATGCGCTGGCTGGAACTCCAGGACTAGTCTTCCTTCATGTTGACCTTTACCGGAAGCCAGGCCATGAGAAGGCCGATTCCTGACACACAGAGTATTGTAGTGAGGATATCTCCCCATTTCAGAATTACCGGATAGGACGGGGTGGCGAAGCCGCCCGGCATTCTGATGAGCCCGAATTCCTGCTGTATGAGGCAGGCTCCTGTTCCTATGGCGAGACCTATGGCGAGTCCGAGCAGGGAAATCAGCCACCCTTCGGTGACGAAGATCCGTCTGACAAGCTTTTCCGGGGCTCCGAGGCTGCGGAGGGTGGCAATGTCCCCCTTCTTCTCTATGATGAGCATTGAAAGGCTGCCGAAAATGCTGAAGGAGATGATGATGATAATGAAGACCAGAATCAGGAAGATGGCGGCCTTCTCATATTTCATCATCTTGTAGAGGGCCTCGTTCTGGCGGAATCTGTCCCTTACCAGATATCCTGGTCCGAGCCTTTCCTGAAGCCCGGAGATTGTTTCTCCCAGTTCCCTTGCCCCTGTTCCCGGGCGCATCCGGATTTCCACGGCCGATACCTCATTGTCATATTCCAGGAGCTCCCGCATTGTCTCGATCGGCACGATCATGAGCGAGGCGTCAGTCTCCGCATTGACCGAAAACACTCCGGCCGGGAAGACCTTCACCATTTCCAATGACGCCATGGGATTGCTGAGTGAGATTTTCCTGTCCCTTGCCGGAAAATACAGCTCGATCGGCGCCACGAATCTCGGATTGATGCCTAGGCTTCCGGCTGTCCCGGCTCCCACCACCGCAAGATGGATATCCCCCTTGTGAAGCCTGAATGAACCGTCCCTGATCTTGTCCCTGAGCGGACTTTCCTCCTCATAGACGGCATCCACGCCCTTGACATTCACAATGCCGCTGCGGCCGTCGTAGTTCGCGAATACCTTCTCCTCGATGACGCTGCACATGTTCAGGACGTTCTCACGGCTGTATGCCCAGTCGAAGGCGGGGGAGTCCGGAACGAAGACCTTGCCCTCAGACGGGGTGACAAGGATATCGGGCTCGACGTTCCCGAGGGAATCCCTCACGAGGCCGTCGAACCCGTTGTAAACTGACATTATCATTATGAGGGCAGCGGTTCCGGTCGCCATGCCGGCAGCGCTCGTCGCGGAGATAATGTTTATGACATTATGGGATTTCTTCGCGAAGAGATAGCGTACCGCAAACCTCAATGACAGGTTCATCTCATGCTATTTTTTTAGAAGCTCCCCGATGTGCTCCGCATAGTCGAGGGAGGTGTCCAGGAAGAATGCCAGCTCCGGCACGATTCTCATCTGCTTGGCCACCACGTGACCCAGCTCTCCCCTGAGAGCCCTGCCGTTTTCATTGATCTGCTCCATCACGGCCTCCGCCTTGGAGGACGGGAACACGCTCAGGTAAACCTTGGCGACGGAGAGGTCGGGACTGATTCTCACCTCGGTGACGGAGACCATTGCTCCGCCGAACGCCGCCATCCCCTTGCTCCGGATGATTTCAGCCAGGTCCTTCTGGAGTTCCCTCGCTACCTGGAGCTGTCTTTTGCTTGCACCGTTTTCCATATTACAGGACGTTTATTATGAAGTAGTTCTTCTTGCCTCTCTGCACCAGGATGTACTTCCCGTCCACGATGTCGTTTTCGGTAATCACGTGGTCGATGGAGGCTATCTTGTCCTTGTTGACACTGACTCCTCCGCCCTGGATCATCTTCCGGCATTCGCCCTTGGACGGGAATACCTGCGTCTTTACGGAAAGAAGGTCAATGATGCCGCACGGCAGGTCTTCTTTCTTCACATCGAATGTAGGCACACCGGAGAATACGGCGAGGAATGTCCTCTCGTCCAGTTTTCTGAGTTCCTCCGATGTGGAATTGCCGAAGAGCATCCTGGATGCGGCGAGGGCGTTCTCGTATTCAGCCTCTCCGTGCACGAG
>SFPH01000286.1 GCA_004552115.1 Bacteroidales bacterium | reverse complement strand
GAGGAAGTGAAGGCGAAGATGTGGCCGCTGGACGTGGGCGATCTGCTCTGGGTCGGAAAGAAGACAGCGTTGCGGCTGAACTCGTACGGAATCAGGACAATAGGGCAGCTGGCATCTACACGGCCGGAACTGCTGACAGGAATCGTTGGGAAGAAGTTCGCTGTCCAGATGCATGACAATGCCAACGGACGGGACGATTCCCCGGTCGAGACAGATGTGCAGCAGGCCAAGAGCATCAGTGCCGAGAGGACCTTCGAGAAGGATATCGTCAATCCTGCTGAACTTGACAAGGCTCTCTTCCATGTTGCCTGCATCGTGGCTCACCGTCTTCGCCGCTCCGGTTTCCAGGCTTCCTGCGTGTCAATGTTCATAAAGCACAAGGACTTCTCCGTGGCCCAGAAACAATGCCGCACATCCAGGCCTACAGATATCACGGCAGAGATTCTGAACATTGTACGTTCACTGCTCTCACAAGTCTGGGACGGCACTTCTCCAATCCGCCAGGTGGGTATCGGCCTGTCCGGCTTCACGCAGGAGGACATTGTACAGATGACACTTTTTGAAGACCCGAAAATGGAATATTACCGGAAATGGGATATGGAATATGATGAGAAAATGAGTGCCTCCGAGGATGCGCGGCTGCTGGCGTACGAGAGGGTTGTGCCCAAGGATGAAGATTCCGTTCCTGACCGACGGGCCTTCTGAGGTGTTCTGGTTTGATTTTGCCGCAGGAACTGTATCGGGATGCTCTTCTCTGTATTGGCAGTGGTGTTCGTGCTGCCTGTATTTCTGCCATTTAAGGATTGATAGAAAAAACAGAGACCGCAAGGCCTCTGTTCTGAGCCACTCAAGGGGCTCGAACCCTCGACCTGCTCATTACGAATGAGCTGCTCTACCGACTGAGCTAAAGTGGCTTTGATGAGCAAGGAGTCTTGCCCGTATTTTTCGAGAATGCAAATATAGTCACTTTTTTTGAAAAGTCCCTAATTTTTTCGGAAATTTGCAGGCGTAACCATTCAAGCCGCAGAATGCCGTGCTTGATCAATCATTTCGATATGCATTACGACATTATTATCATAGGAGGCGGTGCCGCCGGCCTTATGGCTGCAATCGGGGCCGGGACGACCAATCCTGCATTATCCGTGCTGGTGCTGGAGAAGATGCCGAGACCGGGCAGGAAAATCGTCATTACAGGCAAGGGAAGATGCAATTTCACCAATCTCAAGGATTGGGGAGCCTTCGCCCCTCATGTCAGGGCCAATTCCAATGTGCTCCGCGCCTCGTTCCAGAACCTCACCCCGCAGGGCCTCATTGACTTCTTCGAGAATGAGGGAATGCCTGCCGTTGTTGAGAGGGGAGACAGGGCCTTCCCGGAGTCGCACAGATCAATGGATGTCGTTGATACTCTGGTCAATGCTGCAAACAGGCGGGGAGTGAGAATACGGACCGGGGCCGAGGTTGCAGGCATTGCCGTAGAAGAGGAATATGGGGAGCGGATTTTCAGCGTAAGCCTTGCGGACGGGGACACATTGACCTGCTCCAGACTCATTCTTGCTACCGGAGGCCTTTCTTACCCTGCCACAGGCTCAACCGGGGACGGCTACCGGTTCGCGGAAAGCCTCGGGTTGGAATTGAAACCGAGATTCCCGTCATTGACCGCATTGGTGCCGAGGGGTTATAAGAATGCGGGGGAGACCACGGCGCAGAGGGTGGCTGCCGCACTTTCCGGAGTCAATTCAGTTTCTGCCGGAAGACCGGCCTTCTCCAGTGGTCCGGCTGCCGGAAGGGGCCATATCGACAGGTCATCATCATTGTCCGAGACCGGGAAACTTCTCTGCGGAATACAGCTTAAGAATGTGGGAGTCAGCCTGTTGGTAAACGGAAATATGGTTCAGGAGATGGAGGGCGACCTGGATTTCACGGACGGAGGAATCGAGGGTCCTGCCGGCTTCAACATAAGCCGCAATGCCGTCAAGGCCATTGTCAATGGAGGCAAGGTGAAGCAACAAACGCCCGATCCGCCACGTGGCCAGGGTCCTTCTCGGCAAGCTCATGCCTTGGGAGCTCACCCAGGCCTTCCTGAAGTGCAATTCTTCCGTAATCGGGACTACCAAGGGACGGGAAGTGCTGAAAATAAATGCGTTGATAGATGCTGTTACCAGCTGGAAGTTCGATATTGAGGGTTATGTGGGCTATGAGAGATGCGTGATTACCGCAGGCGGCGTGTCCTGCGACGAGGTTGTTCCGAAGACATTGGAATCCAGGAAGATAAAGGGACTGTATCTCTGCGGGGAACTCCTTGATCTGGATGCCGACACGGGAGGTTACAATCTCCAGATTGCATTCTCTACAGGCTATCTCGCCGGCCAGTCTGCCGCAAGGTAAGGCGAGTTGTTGACGGCTGAATTGATTGACGAAGATGCCCTGTCAAGCCGGGCGTAACAAATGAGGTTTCCCTTTGGGTCAGATGACTCCAGAGCCGATCATCTCGTCCCTGTCGTACCAGACGGCGAACTGGCCGGGCGTGAT
>SFPH01000040.1 GCA_004552115.1 Bacteroidales bacterium | reverse complement strand
GGTTTCCTGCGTGAAGGATGAGCGTGACCCGCAGTCTCTCATTCCGGAGGAAGTGCATTACGACTACACCAAGCTCGTGCTCAATGAGGTCTCCTCAGTTGGAGAGGATGCCGAGAAGTTCATAGAGCTCTACAACACAGGCAATGAGGAAATCAGCCTTGAGAATGTGGTAATCAACAAGGACGAGGAACTGTCCTGGACCGGTGTCAAGGGCCAGAAGATTGCCCCTAAGGGCTATTTTGCCATTGTAGGTGCCAAGAATACCACGGCTGACGGTTTCAGCAGCGGACTCTCCGGAAAGAAGAGCCTGCTAATCGAACTCATTGATCCTGACGGAAATGTCCTCGACAAACTTCAGAGAGGAGAGAAAGGTTCCGGCTGGGGGGCATCACTTGATGCTGTTTCCGGCTCCTGGAGCCGCATTCCTGATGGAACCGGCACATTCCAGATTACCGATGTGACCACTCCTGGTGCTGCCAACTCTACCCAGGGTGTTGCCGACCCTGCACTCGTTGACAATGGCGACGTTCCGGTGCCTGCAGGTCCTGCCGTAGTGCTCAATGAGCTCTATGGAGCCGCTTCCGCCGATGCCGAGAAATTCATCGAACTCTACAACAATACAGGCAAGGATGTCAGCCTCAAGGGCTGGACAATCAAGAAGGACGAGGCTGATTGCTGGGCTGCCGCTGACGACCTCGTGATCAAGGCTAACTCAGTGTATGCAATCGTAGGTGCGAAGGGAAGTACACCGGACGGATTCAGCAGCGGATTCTCAGCCAAGAAGTCCGTGATTATCGAACTTATTGATCCTGACGGAAAGGTGGTTGACACATTCCAGAGAGGTGAAAAAGGCGAAGGCTGGGGCACTCAGGGCCTCGACGCAGTCACCGGCTCCTGGAGCCGTATTCCTGACGGTACAGGCAAATTCAAGCTCACCGAGACCGTGACCGTGAATGCCAAGAATGCTACCGATGGCGTTGACGATGCCAGCGTAATTCAGTAATTGATAGTTACATATATAACATTTGAAAAAATGGCAAAAGAAGAACTTAAAATCGGCGAGATTTCAAAACCTCGCTTCGAATTCCGCTCATTCGGACAGTGTTTCTGCGAGGCCCACAAGAGAATGGCCAGACTGTCCGTTCCTGTCCCTGAGAAAGTATGGGAGAGAGAAAGCGACGAGATTTACATCATCTCCCGCAAGAATGACATCAACAACACCAAGATCCGCAACGGCAAGATGGACATCAAGACCTACGTCCAGACTGTTGACGGCCTCGAGCAGTGGAATCCGCTGATGAAGGGCGAATTCCCTATCTCCCGCGAGGTTCTGGAGAAGGAAGTCTTCCCTGCATTCATGGTGGAAATGCCGGCTCTTGACAAGGACACCTACACTTACGATGAATTCATCGCAATGGTGAAGGCCAATCCTGATCTCGCCGCCGTAAGGGTGCACAAGCAGCGTTTCGGCTATATGGTCAACAATACCATCTGCGAGGTGGGCAACGTGCTCATCAACGGCGCCAAGGTCGTTACCATCAACTCCGAGTCCACCGAGATTGAAGACATCAAGAAGACCATCGCTGACTGTGGTCTCGAGGGAGTCGAGAATATCAATTATCTCCAGGCAATCAAGAGAGTCATCGGAATGTCCGACAAGCCTCTCGCAAACGAATAAAGCATTATGGCACAGGAAATTGAAAAGAAATTCCTCGTGGCCGGCGAGTTCAAGGAATCCGCAAAGAAGGCCACACGCATTACCCAGGGCTATTTGAGCTCCGTCCCTGAGCGCACTGTAAGGGTGAGGGTGAAGGGCGATAAGGGCTACATTACCGTGAAGGGAATCGGCAATGACAGCGGTGCCAGCCGTTTCGAGTGGGAGAAGGAAATCCCTGTCGAGGATGTCCGTGACCTGCTGAAAATCTGCGAGCCGGGTGTCATTGACAAGACCAGGTATCTGGTTGACTGTGACGGACATACTTTCGAGGTGGACGAGTTCTACGGGGACAATGAGGGCCTTGTCGTTGCTGAGGTTGAGCTCAGTGACGAGAATGAGGCGTTTACCCGTCCGTCCTGGCTCGGCGAGGAAGTCACCGGCGACAAGAAGTACTACAACTCAATGCTGATGAAGAATCCTTACAAGAACTGGAAATAACAGCATCTTCAATACCGGGGCGGAGGCCATAGTCCGCCCCGTTTTTCACCACTTATTGCACTATGACTGAAGAAACCAGAATACCTGAGGCATTCGACCCTCTGGATATGAACAACTATCGCATCGAAAAGCTCCCGAAGATGCAGAAATCCACTTTTGAGAAGTGGATGGCCATTGCCGGAGGCCCACTTGCAATATTGGCATTCGTCCTCTTCAACTGGGTGATTGACATTGACTTCCTCCATACACAGGCGGAAACCTCAATGCTCGCCATCTTCGTCTCGGGACTCATTCTCTGGATGACGGAGGCCATTCCGAACTACCTGACCTCACTTGTCATTATCCTGGCAATTGTCCTGACAGGGGTGACGACGCAGAAGGTAGCCTTCGCACAGCTCGGACATCCCGTGATGTGGCTCAACATCCTCTCCTTCGTGCTGGCCAGCATGCTGGTCAAGACAAGAGTTGCCAAGAGATTCGCATTGTGGTTTGTGCTCAAGTTCGGCAAGAGCGCCCGCGGTATTTTCTTCAGCTTCATAGTCATCAACATTGTCCTTTCGGCATTTATCTCAGCCACTACAGCCAAGGCATCCATACTCTTGCCGATTTTTATGGTGGTGGCTGCCATTTACGGGGCCTCGGACGGCAATCGCAACAACTTCGGACGCAACCTCGTCCTACAGAACCTCTTCCAGATCAATGTTGGGGCTACCGGCTTCCTGACGGGTTCAGGGGCGCATCTCCTCGCCATTTCACTGTTTATGGGCGCATACGGCTCCGGAATAGGGTACAGTGAATGGTTCGTGGCCTGTTTCCCGCTCACCGTCATTATGATACTCATAGGATGGTTTATCGGCACAAAGGTAATATTCCCGATGAAGCCGGAGGAGAGGAAGCCCCAGATTGAGGGTGGGATGCAGAGGCTCCAGTCCGAGCTGGATGCAATGGGGAAGATGACAGTCGAGGAGTACAAGGCCATTGCCATCTTCGTAGGTGTCCTCCTTCTCTGGGCTACGGACAGCCTCCACGGCATTGACGCCACGGTAGTAGCCTTCATCGGCGCCGTAGTGGCCCTTTTGCCGGGAATCGGAGTTGTGAAATGGAATGATGTGGACATACCTTGGCACCTGATGCTCTTCTCCGCCGGAGCCTATACCCTCGGAGCCGGCCTCGATGCCACCAAACTCCCTGAGACTCTGGTCAATGTGGGCTTCGACAGCCTCGGAATCACGGCTGATACGCCGTTCTGGGTGCTGTACGTAGTGCTCACCTTCCTGATGATGTTCAGCGGCCTGATCTTCCAGTCCAAGACAATGAGGACATTGATTTTCGTCCCTATCGCAATAGGCGTCGAGCAGAAATTCGGACTCCCGATGCTGAGCCTCGCATTCCCTGTGGCAATGCTGATAGAGCACGTCTATGTGCTCCCTTTCAACAGCAAGCCTGCCGCATTGCTCTACAATACTAACCAGTACAGTTGGACTGACACATTCAAATTCGGCATTATAATGATGGTGATATCCTGGCTCCTCATCCTTCTCTGGGGTGAGACAGTACTTCACTGGCTCGGATATACACCGCTATTGTTCTGACAATGATTACAATACAGGCAAAGAAACACGACAGTCTCTCTGTTGAGTTCAAGTTCGGCTTCGATGTCGGCGAGGATGATGTGGATGTAAACGACTTCGCCGTCAACGTGTGGCTTTTCGTGCCCAACAGCATGGGTATCAGTTCGGAGACCTATGGGAAAGAACAGTTTTACCGTGACATAAAATCTAACCTGAGACTCATCACACCTGTATTTTCGATGGAGGAGATGTCCTGCGGGACATCTCTTCCTTACACTTATCTGAAGGAATCCGTCGCCTCGGCCACGTCCGGAGCCGGGGGCGGGGAACTTTTTGAATACCATCTGAAAATGTTCGCCGCCATCTTCAGGAGCGCCCTCAAGAGGGAGGCGGCCAAGTTCAGGTATATAAGAAATCCATTGCAGTTTAGCGCGATGGCAGAGGAACTCCGGGCCAATGTAGGCGCCACCCTGGACCTGTACCGCTCTTTCAGGGAGCAGGCCGGTTATATGAGCCCGGCGGAGAAGCTGCGATATCTCGCAGTGGATGAGTATCTTGGCTTCCTTGTCCAGCTTTATTTCTTCCGGATTCTGAAATATGCGGACTCCCACAAGGTTGCGGCAAGCCGTGAGAGCCGGGACTCCATTATGGAAATGATAAGGTCGGAGGAGGATTATGCCCGTGAGTCCGGCTATGCATCTTTTTCCTCGGACCCGGTGAACAACAGGGATGTGGTTTACCGTCACGGCCTTCTCAAGAAATACGTGGAGAGCGATCTGTACATCGGCCTCGACAAGAAAAAGGACGGAGTGGCCGTCGAGCAGCTGTACTACAGCATTGCCGCAGGCGTGGCGATGATTTTCGCGACGGGGGTCGGCTGGGCTACCCAGGTCAGGTATGGGAACATTACGCTGCCACTCTTCATTGTCCTGGTAATCAGCTATATGATGAAGGACAGAATCAAGGATCTCATGCGTTTCTACTTCGCCCACCGCCTTGTCAACAAATACTATGACAAAAAGGCCCCGATAAAGATCGGCAATGGCAAATGCGGGGAACTGAAGGAGGGCGTGGACTTCATTTCCGGCTCCAAGATCGACCCTGAGGTGATGAGGCTGAGAAGCGAAGGGGCGGCATTCAGCGAGGAATCCGGCATTCTCGAGGAGAAGGTTCTGCTGTACAGGCAGCGTTGCGTGCTCGACGGCAGGGCGATGTCGTCCGGGAAGCAGTATCCTCTCCGTGGGGTCAACGAAATAATGCGTCTGCACCTCAGCCGTTTCATGCAGAAGATGGACAATCCGGACGTGCCTGTGGACATGGCCGACGTGGAGGGCAATGTCACTACGCTCAGGGTGCAGAGGATTTATTACATCAATGTTATCCTGCAGCTAAGGCACTGCTCCCAGGAGGAATACCGTCATTTCCGCATTGCCATGAACCGCAACGGCGTCATCAAGGTCGAGGAGATACCTACCCTCCCTTCTGCGCAAAAAAACGCCTGACATCCGGAAAAAACTCATATATTTGCGGAAAACCACATTCTCGTTATGAAGAAGTCTTTTCCGCTGACACACATTGTCCTTCTGCTGGCTGTTTCCGCCTGCACGGCACCTGCTTCCAGACATTATATCCTCAAATATGACGAGCCCGCCACCCGCTTCATAGAGGCCTTCCCGATGGGCAACGGAACCACCGGAGCCATCATTTACGGAGGTGTTGATAAGGAGCGTATCAGCCTGAACGATATATCATTATGGTCGGGGGAACCCTATGATCCTCTTCAGGATTCACTGGCTGCGGAGGAGGGCCTGGCCAAAGTGAGGGAGGCTCTTTCCCGTGAGGATTACCGGGCTGCCGACACCCTTGCACTCAGGCTGCAGGGCCCGAACAGCAATAGATATATGCCGATGGGCAATGTCAGAATCGACCTGCACAATGATGCCGCTGCCTCGGACTATCTCCGTACATTGGACATCAGAAGGGGAGTGGCAAGGGTCGAGTACAATGCAGGAGGCGTGAAATACGCCCGTGAGACCTTCGTCTCCCATCCTGACGGTGTCGTGGTGATGAAGTTCAGTGCTGACGGCGGGAAAGCCCTCAATATGGACCTCAGTTTCGATACACCGCTGCGCTTCCGGACCAATGCTGACGGCAGGTGTCTGCTCGCAAGCGGCTATGCCCCATATGACAAGGATTATTCATACGACCCGGAGCGCGGAACCCGTTTCGCCGTGAGAATGAGAATCTGCCGGACTGACGGGGAGGTCAGCTATACGGATACTTCCGCAGTGCTCCGCAATGCCTCCGAGGCCGTGCTGGTCATAAGTGAGGCTACAAGTTTCAATGGCTTTGACAGGGACCCGGCAAAAGAGGGCCGGGATTGCCTCGCGGAGTCCTCGTCACTTCTGGAAAAAGCCTGCAGACGCAGCTATAAGTCATTGCTGCACCGTCATTCTCAGGACTTTACATCATTCTTTGACAGGGTTGACCTGGTCCTCGGAGACTCTTCCGGAAGTGATTCACTGACCACTGACGCCCGCCTTCTGGCATATTCTTCAGGGGCGGATGACCCCGGCCTCGAAGAACTCTACTTCCAGTTCGGAAGGTATCTTATGATATCCGCATCCCGCACCCCGGGCATTCCGATGAATCTCCAGGGCCTCTGGAATGAGAATTACCAGGCCCCGTGGCGCTCGAACTATACCGTGAACATCAATACCGAGGAGAACTACTGGCCTGCCGAAGTGCTGAATCTCAGTGAGATGCATTGGCCTCTGCTGAGTTTCCTCGGAAATCTTTCCGTCAACGGAAGGGGCTCTGCGAGGTCTTACTGGAATGCCGGTGGCTGGATGTGCGCCCATAATTCCGATGTGTGGGCAATGACAAATCCCGTAGGTGAGAAACGCGAATCTCCGGAGTGGTCGAACTGGGCGATGGGAGGTGCATGGCTCAGTACACATCTCTGGGAACATTATCTCTATACTCTTGACAGACAATATCTTGAAAGCTATGCCTGGCCTGTACTCCGGGATGCTGCCCGCTTCTGTATGGACATTCTTGTGGAGGATAGGGAAGGATGGCTGATAACGAGTCCAGCCACCTCCCCGGAGAACCATTTCATTACTCCGGACGGCTTCAACGGCTGCCTGGCCTATGGCACTGCGGCTGACCTTGCCATTGCCCGGGAATGCATCGCGGATGCCCGTGACGCTGCTCGTGTGCTGGGTGATGAGGAGATGGCCGCAGAGGCGGACTCGGTTCTTTCCCGGCTCAGGCCGTACCAGATTGGCCATAAGGGCAATCTCCAGGAATGGTATTATGACTGGGAGGATGCCGACCCTCATCACAGG
>SFPH01000285.1 GCA_004552115.1 Bacteroidales bacterium | reverse complement strand
AACCAGTTTGCAGGCCTCCGGGATGAGCATGAAGAAGCGGATGATGTCCGGATGGGTGACGGTGACAGGACCGCCGTTCGCTATCTGCTCCTTGAAGATCGGGATCACGCTGCCGTTGGAGCCGAGGACATTGCCGAAGCGGGTGGTCACGAACTGGGTGACGCCCTGGACCTTGCCCGCCTGGATGGCCTGGCTGAGGCTCTGGCAGTAGATTTCGCAGATTCGCTTGCTGCAGCCCATCACGTTGGTCGGATTCACGGCCTTGTCGGTGGATATCATCACGAATTTCTTCGTGCCGTACTTGACGGCCAGGTCGGCGATTACCCTGGTGCCGTAGATATTGTTCTGGACAGCTATGGCAGGGTCGTCCTCCATCATCGGAACGTGCTTGTAGGCAGCTGCATGGAAGACGTATTCTGGCCTGTATTCAGCGAATATCTTCTCCATGTGCCTCTTGTTGGCAATGCTGGTGACAATGGTGAGATTATCGATGTCGGAGTATTTCCTGGACATCATAAGCCTGATGTCGTGCATAGGCGTCTCGGCCTGGTCGATGAGAATCATCCTGGATGGCTTGAACCTGGCCACCTGGCGGACCATCTCGGAGCCGATCGAGCCGGCCGCACCGGTGATGAGGATGCATTTTCCGGTCAGCAGAGCCCCTATGGCATCCATGTCCACCTCGATCTTGTCCCTCGGAAGGAGGTCTTCCACGTCCACTTCATGCAGCTGGCGATGGCTCAGGGTGTAGTCCTTGCCGTCCCATTCCTCGGCCGGCGGCATCATCATGATCTGGATGCCGGCATCGATGAACTCGTCCACCATCTGCTGGTTCTCGCGGAAGCGGTCACTCTTGAGCGGAGACACGAGCAGGACCTTGATGCCCTGGGCCTTGAGCTTCCTGGCGAGGCCGGGTTCATTGTAATAAACCGGCTTGCCCATCATGTAGGCGCCCTTCATGTCCAGACCGTCGGTGATGAATGAATGGAGGACGAACTTCTTGTCCTTCACCGAGGTAATGCTCTTGGCAAGGCTGATTCCGCCTTCCTGGGTACCGTAGATGACGGTCGGCTTGGCATTGTCGGTGAGGAACTCGTCGTGGAGACGCTTGACGACTATTCTCTCGACCCAGAGCACGAGGGTGCTTATGACGAAGAGAGCCAGGACGGTAATGAAATCCGGGAAGAGAACGGCCCGCTGACCCGGCCAGATGAGATCGGCCAGAATGCCGGCAATGTAGAATCCGGCTGTGGCAATGATGGTGGCCGTGGCTACCCGCTGCAGGTCCACGAAAGACGAATACCGGATGACGCCGGAGTATGTGTGGAAGAGTTTGAATACGGTGACAAAGAAAAATTCGCCGATGAGGAGTGCCCAGGTGATGGGCCAGAAGCTTGAGGCAAAGCCGATGCCTCCGAGATTGAAATAATATCCGATGTAGCCGGATACCCCGACTATGGCGCAGTCGAGAACGAGAATGCACCAGTAAGGCAAAGCCTTCTGAGTGAAGTACCAGCCTGATACTTTCCTGAAAATACCCATAATCATAATATTTATCTATCGCCTGACGCTAATGCGGACCGCATCCGGGTTGGCAGAGCTGAACGCCTCAGAGTCCTCCACCGCCAGGATGAGATATCCTCCACCGCCCGCTCCCGCGAGCTTCCATGCCAATACTCCCGGCACGGCTGACCAATGTCCGATGTCCGGCCTTACGCTGGCCTCGGGACAAGGATTTCCGTTCACGGTAGGATCCACCATTCCCGGGAACATGGCCACCTGAGCCTCGAATGAAGCCCTGAATGATTCGGCGAAGCCGGCGAGGTCGTGGCGGAGAATGGCATCCCAGCAGGCCTCTGCGGCATTGGCGAGAGCCTCTACCTTTGCAGCATCTATGCTCTTCCCGTCCACCACGCTGCATCCCTGGCGGCGCGGCTCGAGCGGAATGAGGACGATGTGGTTCTCGAGAAACCGCATTGTCATCTCGTCCACGGTGTTCTCGATTTTCTTCGGCCAGAAGCTGTTGTCATAATAATGACGGGCCAGTCCCGGCATGCA
>SFPH01000284.1 GCA_004552115.1 Bacteroidales bacterium | reverse complement strand
GGCTGGAAATCGACCGTATCCTTGTCCATGTCGCCGAGAACGTCGGCAGCAATCTTTTCAAGCTTGGCCTCGGTATATCGCATGGCAGCGACAGGGTCGCCGTCCATTGAACCGAAGTTTCCCTGACCGAACACCAGAGGATATCTCTGGTTCCAGTTCTGGGCGAGACGCGCCATTGCGTCATACACGCTGGAGTCGCCGTGAGGGTGGAATTTTCCGAGAACCTCACCGACAATCCTGGCCGATTTCTTGGTCTGGCCGGAAAAGTCGAGACCCAATTCCTTCATACCGTAGAGAACCCTTCTCTGCACAGGTTTCAAACCATCCCTCGCATCAGGAAGCGCCCTCGACACGATGACGGACATCGAATAGTCGATATACGCCGAACGCATCTCCTGGTCAATATTCACCTCTTCAATGATGCCCTTCGGCCCTGTCGGCTCTTCCTGCGCAATATCATTCCTGTTATCTTCCATATCGTAAATCTAAAATTTTCATTATGCCATAAGCATACAAATTTAAGAATTTTTTGGCAGTTGACAAAATATCGGCCGCCAAATTCATTCTTTTTACCTACATTTGCATCAGCATTGACGGCGGCCCCGATGTGCGGACCGGCCGCTGCGGGACAATGCGGAGCAAGCAGTTTCCTAACGCTGCCGGATTCCGCAAACAGCGCAGGAGGAAAACAATTATGGAAATCAGAATATCGGAGGAACTCAACAGCATCATCAACTACGCCCGCGAGGAGGCGATGAGGACAGGCAGCTACGGCATCGGACCGGACCACCTTTTCCTCGGCATCATCAGGCACGGTGACAACCCGGCCTGCACGACCCTCAGGGGGCTGGGAGCGGACCTCGACTCGATGAAGGCCTTCATCGACAGCAGAATCTTCACCAACGAGCAGATACCCTATTCCGAACTGGAGAACATCACATTCTCGCGCAGTTCGCAGAACGTTCTGAACATTACCGTGCTTGAAGCCGGCAGGATGAAGTGCAAGGAAGCCCTGACGCAGCATCTGTTGCTTGCATTGTGCCGAGCCACAGGAAGTTATGGCCAGGCATACCTGCGCAATATCGGAGTTGACTATGGCCGGGTTCTCTCCTATATGGACAAGAACGGACTCCTTCCGAGGGGCGGCGACACGAGCGACGACGGAGAGGACATGCAGGAGAGTTCAGAGGAGACACATAAGGAAAAGGGAGCAGACATAACCGAGTTCGGAACAGACCTGACCAAGGCTGCTGCCGAGGGGAAGCTGGATCCGGTCGTCGGCAGGGACAATGAGATATCCAGGGTAATCGAGATTCTCGGACGGCGGAAGAAGAACAATCCAATGCTCATAGGTGAGCCGGGAGTCGGCAAGTCGGCAATCGTGGAAGGCATCGCCCTCAAGATTGCTGACGGTTCGATATCCCCGGTGCTGGCAAAAAAACGCATCATCTCCCTTGACATCGCTTCCGTGGTGGCCGGAACCAAGTACCGCGGAGATTTTGAGAAGAGGGTGAAGGACATCATAAAGACAGTCAGCGCAGACCCGGACATCATACTTTTCATAGATGAGTTCCATACAATCGTGGGCGCAGGTGGCGGCCAGGGCAGCCTGGATGCCGCAAATATGCTCAAACCCGCTCTGGCAAGGGGAGAAATCCAGTGCATCGGCGCAACCACGATGGATGAGTTCACCAAAATCGTGGAAAAGGACGGAGCCCTGGACAGGAGATTCCAGAAAATCGTGGTGGAGGCGGCAGATGTGAAGCAGTCAATCCGCATTCTCTCCAGTCTCAAGGAAAATTATGAGGCCTTCCATAAGGTAAGCTACACAGACGAGGCAATCGAGGCCTGTGTCAGGCTGACAGACAGATACATAGCCGACAAATCCCTTAGTCACTGACGAAGACATAGCCACCGTGGTCTCCAAGATCACCGGTATCCCGGTCAACAAGGTGGCGGAGTCCGAAGGCAACAGGATAATGAAGATGAAATCCAGGCTGAAGGAATGCATAATCGGGCAGGACGAGGCCATCGACACGATTGCCGGCGCGATCCAGCGGAACAGGGCCGGGCTGAAAGACCCGGGCAGGCCGATAGGCTCCTTCCTCTTCTTCGGCCCTACACAGGCGTGGGCAAGACTGAACTCGCCAAGCGTCTGGCCGAGTATCTCTTTGATTCCGAGGACAATATGGTCCGCATCGACATGAGCGAATATATGGAGAAATTCACAGTTTCAAGGCTGATCGGAGCGCCTCCGGGATATGTGGGCTACGAGGAAGGCGGACAGCTGAGCGAGAGGGTGAGGAGGAAGCCTTACTGCGTCGTTCTTCTTGACGAGATCGAGAAGGCGCATCCGGACATCTTCAATCTGCTGCTCCAGGTGCTTGACGACGGCAGGCTCACCGACAGCGAGGGCCGCACCGTGGACTTCAAGAATACCATCGTGATCATGACCTCCAATGTGGGCAGCCGGGACATAGCCGAATACGGAAGCGGTATCGGATTCTCGACCGCAGGAAGGAATATGCTGATGGACAGGCAGATGGTACTCGAAAAGGCGGTAAAGAAGGCCTTCCCTCCGGAGTTCATCAACAGGGTGGACGAGAAGATTTTCTTCAGGCCGCTCGGCAAGGAGGAGATAGCCAGGATAATCGATATCGAGCTCAAGGGCTTGAAAGCCAGGGCAGAGGAGGCAGGATACAGGCTGAATGTCACACCTTCGGCGAGGAAGTTTGTAGCCGAAGCCGGGTTCGACCCGAATTACGGAGCCAGGCCGCTCAAGCGCGCGGTGATGAAGTACATCGAGGATCCGGTATCCGAATTCATCATTGCCGACAGGGTTCTGAACCGGAGAAAGAAGTCTGAAAATGGCCTCCGCCAGCTCAGAATCGGGCTGAACCGGGAAAAGGACATGACCGTGGTCACGCTCAGCCCCGCAATGCAGGAAGAGCCTATGCTGTCTTGACAATGCTGATGTCCTGAAGCTCAAGACCGAGGTCTTTGACCATATCAGCCATCTCACGGTAAGTATCGTCAGATGAGAAGATGCTGCCGATAAGTTCGAGATTGAAGTCAACGCTGTTCATAATTCATTGTTTTTAATGTTCTTGTGCAAAGATAGGCTGGGATTGTGCCAAACCATTGCACATGTAAATATTTTTCCAAAAAAATGACAAAACTTGCAATATTCGACCTTGACGGCACCCTGCTGGACACGGTGAAAGACCTCGGCAGCGCCACCAACTACGCCCTGAGGGAATGCGGATTCCCGGAAAGGCCCGTCAAAGACTATTACACGCTGTGCGGACGCGGAATCTACAATCTGTTCCGCGGGGCTGTTCCTGAAGGCAGGGCTGACGAAGATACGGTAAAGAAAATGGCATCCCTCTTTCTCCCCTTCTACGACTGCCACAAATGCGACATGACCCTTCCATACCCGGGAATACCGGAAATGCTGAGGAAGATTGCCGCAGCCGGCGTTGTTCCCGCAGTGGCATCCAACAAATACCAGGACGGGGCTGAAAAACTTGTCAGACATTTCTTCGGCGACATTGACTTCATCAGGATTCTGGGGCAGAGAGAGGGGCAGCCCATAAAGCCGGACCCGGCCATCGTACATCAGATCATGGCGATGATTCCCGGAATCACATCGGACGAAGTGGTGTATGTGGGTGATTCAGATGTAGATATGCAGACCGGAGCCAATGCCGGGGTACGGACCGTGGGCGTAACCTGGGGCTTCAGGTCAAGGGCCGAACTTGAGGCCGGGAAGCCGTGGAAGATTGCCGACACGGCGGAAGAACTCGGCAATCTGATATGCCTGTGAGCATGTCCTCAACGTCGTGAAAAGCGATTAATTCGCCTTCAATGACAAATCAGAACAAATAAATTTGTAAATTAGCACGTCAAGCGCGCCGCGCGGTGCGGTGCGGAATAATGGTTAAAACGTTACAGATATGAGAATACCGGAATCGGAACTGATCATCAATGATGACGGATCAGCTTTCCACATACATCTCAAGCC
>SFPH01000283.1 GCA_004552115.1 Bacteroidales bacterium | reverse complement strand
CGGAATACCTGTATATATCAATAATGACGGTGACCTCTACGCATTCGGCGAGGCCCTCGGAGGAGCTCTTCCGGACGTGAACCGCAGGCTTGCGGAGGCAGGCAGCAAGAAGCGCTACCGCAACCTCATCGGCTACACTTTCGGAACCGGCTTCGGCTACGGAGCCGTCATTGACGGAGTCCTGAACCGCGGAGACAATTCCTGCGTGGAGACATTCTGCCTCCAGAACCCGAAGCTTCCCGGATACATAATCGAGGACAGCGTCGCAGTAAGGGCCGTCACAAGGGTTTACGGCGAGGCCAGCGGCCACATGGACCACGGCCTGACCCCGAAGGACATCAGCGACATCTGCCACGGCAGGCGCGAAGGTGACAGGGGAGCCGCCATCAAGGCTTTCAACGATCTGAGCCGCCATCAAGGCTTTCAACGATCTCGGAGAGGCAGCCGGAGACGCCATGGCCACTGCTGCGACCCTGATTGACGGAATCATCTGCATCGGCGGAGGGATCATGAACAACAGCGAGTACATCATGCCGGGCATCCTTAATTCGATGAGAGGCACCATCAGGACAATGTCGGGAGATGTCATCGGCCGCGTCCAGTCCAAGGTTTACAATCTTGACGACCCGGAGGAGTTCGCCCAGTTCGCCAGCGGAGATGCGCGCGAGATAAAGGTCTATGGCTCTGACAGGACCGTGACCTACGACCCTCAGAAACGTATTGGTGTGATGAAGTCCAGGATTGGAGCCAGCAAGGCCATTTCCATTGGAGCCTATACCTTCGCACTCAGCCAGCTTGACAAGAAAAATGCTTGATTATGAAGACTTTATATCCATTGAAATTCAGGCCGATTCTCAAGACGGTAGTCTGGGGCGGCGAAAAGATAGCCCCTTTCAAGGGCATTGAGACAGAGCAGCACAATATCGGCGAAAGCTGGGAGCTCTCCGGCGTAAAATTCCGAAGGTGAACTCGCCGGCAGGACCATCACTGACCTCATTGACGAGTACAAGGGAGCCCTCGTGGGCGGGAAGGTTTATGCCGAGAACGGCAATGTTTTCCCGCTGCTCATCAAGTTCATCGATGCCAAGTCCGATCTCTCCATCCAGGTTCACCCGGATGACAGGCTGGCCGCGGAGCGTCACAACTCCAAGGGCAAGACCGAAATGTGGTATGTCGTGGGAGCCGACGAGGGAGCCCATCTCCTTTCCGGTCTCAACAGGAACCTCACACCGGAGGAATATGTGTCGATGGTGGAGAACAATACCATCACCGATGCCCTCACCGATTTCAAGGTGAAGCCGGGAGACGTGTTCTTCCTGCCTGCAGGCCGCATCCACGCCATCGGAACAGGCTGCTTCATAGCTGAAATCCAGCAGACATCGGACATTACCTACAGGATTTACGACTACGGCCGCCTCGGGCTTGACGGCAAGCCGAGGGAACTCCATACGGAGCTCGCCAAGGATGCCATCGACTACAAAGTATATCCGGAGTACAAGACCGCATACGAGGAGAAGGCCAATGAAGAAAACCGTCTTGTAAGCTGCAAATACTTTACAACCACGCAGTTAGACATTGACAAGCCACTTGTAAAGGACCTTTCCGGACTGGATTCATTCCTCGTTGTCATCTGCATTGAGGGCAGCGGAGAACTTCTCGACAATGAGGATGGCAATGAAATCCGCGTCCCTGTCCACAAGGGAGAGACTGTACTTGTCCCGGCATCGTCGAAGGGGGTAACCTTCGTTCCTGACGGCAAGGCTGTCTTCCTCACCAGCTGTGTTGAATAAGCCAATTGAACTACTAATTCCATTTATCATGAATCGAAAAGATTTTCTCAGAAGCCTGGGCTTCATCACAGCCGGGGCTGCGGTAATCGGCGGAGAGCAGAACCTCAAGGCCGCCGGCAAGGCAATGGGTATCCCTATGGAGGACCCTTCAATGACTGACCCGGAGGTGGATTTCCCTGTCAAGGGCCTCAGGGCCTCGGTCAATG
Source organism: Bacteroidales bacterium (assembly GCA_004552115.1). The sequence continues at coordinate 1,022 of SFPH01000283.1, read as the reverse complement.
GCCCGGTGAAGGTAATAATCATCGGCGCGGGAAACAGGGGACGCACCTACGCCAATTATGCCAAGGTTTATCCTGAATGCATGCAGATTGTGGGCGTTTCCGATATCCGCGAGAGCCGCAAGAATGCGATGGGAGACAATTTCAACATTCCTGAGGAACATCGTTTCGGTGACTGGAGCGAGGTTTTCACAGTGCCGAAATTCGCCGACGCAGTCGTCATCTCCACCCCGGACGACACCCATTACCATCCTTGCATGAAGGCATTGGAGTGGGGCTATGACGTGCTTCTCGAGAAGCCGGTGGCCCAGAGCGAGAAGGAGTGCACCGACATTGCCGCACAGGCTCACAAGTATGGCGGCATCGTGGCCGTATGCCACGTCCTCAGATACAGCCCGTATTTCAGGGCTATGTACGAAGCCATCCATACCGGCCTGATAGGCAAGCTCATAAGCATCCAGCACATGGAGCCTATCGAGTGCCGTCACATGGCCCATTCATACGTGAGGGGCAACTGGAGGGACTCCAAGAAGACCACCCCGATTATCCTCGCCAAGAGTTGCCACGACCTGGACATTCTCCGCTGGTTCGTGGGCAAGCCTTGCAGGAGCATTGTGGCGGACGGCTCTCTGACCTGGTTCAAGCCCGAGAATGCACCGGAGGGAGCACCTCTGCGCTGCACTGACGGCTGTCCTCACGAGGCGACCTGCCCTTATTCCGCCATTGACGTATATGTCAGGAGGAAGCAGCATCTCGGAGTGTTCGACCTGAAGGATTCCCGCGACGAGAATGAGATCATGTCCAAGATTTCCGACCCTGACAATGTCTGGGGAAGATGCGTGTATCACTGCGACAACGACCAGCCTGACCATTTCGTGAGCGAGATGGTGTTCGAGGACGGGACTACCGCCTCATTCTCGATGGAGGCCTTCACTCCTTACGGCGGACGCAGGACCAGGGTGATGGGAACTACCGGCTACATTGAGGGAGACGGCACGACATTCACCGTATATGAGTTCCGCAGC
>SFPH01000282.1 GCA_004552115.1 Bacteroidales bacterium | reverse complement strand
CTGCACGGGCGATATGGACAACAATGTTCATCCGGCGAATACCATCAGGGTAATCAACGCCCTGATCCGTGCGAACAAGCGCTTCGATGTCCTCCTCCTCCCTGGCCAGAGACACGGCTTCGGGGACATGAACGAGTACTTCTTCTGGAAGCTTGCAGACTGGTACAGTGAATGGCTTATGGGCTGCAGCAGGAAGGACGAGGTGGATATCGCGGAAATGAACAATGACTGAGCAGGAATCCCACTGATTCCAAAACACTGAAAACCGATGAGAAACATCACTCTGAGAAATGGATTATGCTGCCTGGCAATCCTCGCCGCAGCCGGATGCAATGACAATGTCCTGAAGACCGGACATTTTGAAATGATTGAGACACAGCCTCTTGCTGAGGGCAGGACAGACTCTGTCACAGTAAGCGCGGCTATTGAGTTCCCGGAATCCGGCCTGCGCGGGGATGCCTGCGGCAGGATAACCGAAAGCATTGTCAGAATGAGTTTCGGGACCGTTGGAAGCAGCATTGTGGGCCGACAGTTGCGTGGCTGAATACAGGGAGAGCGGAAATGAGCTTCTGAGATATCTGGAGGGCAATGATGACGGAGAGCCTTGCTCGGCCCTCTCCTGGGAGAACTCGGTAAGCGGGCACATTGCCGGAGTGCACGGGGACATCATATCCTGCATTGTGAGCAGATATGACTATGCAGGAGGTGCCCACGGCTCTACATCCGAGACCGGAGTCAATTTCAACAAGAATACCGGAGAGGTCATCGGAGAGGATGATGTTTTCACGGAAGATTCCAGGGAGGAGCTCAGGAAGCTTCTCTCGGCCCATCTTCAGGAGTCTCTTCCCGACAATGATGCCTACGATGCCCTCTTCATCAAGGACATTGAACCGAACGGCAATTTCATTGTCACTCCAGCTGGTGTCACCTACATTTACGGGCAGTACGAAATCGGCCCTTACTATCTGGGAATCATCAAGGTAACATTGCCTTGGGAGGAGCTTGAAGGATTACTGAAGTAGGTTTATCTGGAAGACGGAAAGAACCTCATTTCGAAGGACTTGCCGCCCTCGGCACTAGAGGGAGGGGCCCAAACGCAGTTTGGGAGGGCCTGGTCCGGAGAAATGAGGTTCTTTCCGCCTTATGCACTCTACTTGTTCTCCTCCTTCAGAGTATGGAACGAACTTCCGTCGAAGCAATGCGTGCAGATCCTGCACTTCGGCAGGCCTATGGCAGATACGATTGACTCTATCTTGCTGAATTTCAATGAATCCAGGTTCAGCTCCCGGGCGATTTCCGAAACCATCCTGTTGTATTCAGGAGAGCCCGTGGTCGAGTAGGCATCGATGTTCTGAGGATTTTCACCCTCGAAATCCCGGATCACCCGCCTCGTGATGAGTTCAAGCTCGCTCTTGCTGGCGGAGAAGTTCACGAACGGGCAGGCGTGGATGAGAGGAGGGCAGGCGATTCTCATGTGGACCTCCTTTGCACCGAGCTCGTGGAGAAGCTTCGTGCTGTCACGGAGCTGGGTGCCGCGGACAATGCTGTCGTCGCAGAAAAGCACCCGCTTGTCCTTCAATATTGCCGAGTTCGGAATCAGCTTCATCTTGGCCACGAGATTGCGGGTCTCCTGATTGACAGGCATGAAAGACCTCGGCCAGGTAGGGGTGTACTTGCATATTCCCCTCTTGTAAGGAACCTTGTGGCCCTCGGCATAACCTATTGCCATACCGATTCCGCTGTCTGGAATGCCACTGGCGTAATCGACCTCGGTGTCATCCTCCTCGCCCATTATGCGGCCGGCCTCATTCCTCATATCCTCAACATTGCGTCCCTCGTAGAAGCTGGTCGGGAAACCGTAATAAATCCAGAGGAAGGAGCATACCTGCATCCCCTTGTTCGGCTTGCGGAGGACCTCATATCCGTCAGCCTTGATTCTGACAATCTCGCCCGGACCTATGTAATGCTCGATTTCGTAATCCAGATTTGCAAATGAGGTGGTCTCCCCCGCCACGGCATAGGCACCGTCCTTCTTTCCGATAATCAATGGAGTACGCCCCCAGCTGTCCCTTGCGGCAATGATGCCGTCCTCGGTAAGGAGGAGAAGCGAGCAGGAGCCCTTCACAGTGCGGAATACATTCTCTATGCCGCTCACAATGTCATTGCCCTGGATGATGAGGAGGGAAATCAGCTCAGTCTGGTTGATCCTGCCGCTGCTGAATTCGCTCAGAGGCATATTCTTGTCGAGAAGGGAGGCGGAGATTTCATCAAGGTTGTTGACCTTGGCGACAGTGGCGACCGCAAAGCGTCCCAGATGGGATTTCATAAGCAGAGGCTGCGCATCGGTGTCGCTGATCACACCAATCCCCGAAGAGCCTTTGAATTTTGGCAGCTCGGCCTCGAACTTGGTCCTGAAATAGGAAGATTCCAGGCTGTGGATGCTCCTGAAGAATCCTTCCGCCGTACTGAAGGTTGCCATTCCGGCACGCCTGGTACCGAGGTGGGAATGATAGTCTGTCCCGTAGAAAAGGTCTCGGGCGCATTCGCCCTCCCTGGTTATTGTTCCAAAAAGTCCGCCCATTTG
>SFPH01000281.1 GCA_004552115.1 Bacteroidales bacterium | reverse complement strand
TTTCTGCTTCAGGATGTCGCTATGCCAATGCAGGATGACCCTGCCCTTGTACCCGGACAGTCTCAACGCCAATGCAGCCATCGGGTCCGGATGGTGGATGTGGATGATGTCATAGTCCCCGCACCGCCTGCGCAGTTCCGTTATCATTGCCGGGCTCAGCATTGTGCCGGCCACTTTTCTGACGGTGTGGCAGAGAATGAGGTCCGCATTGTCATTGACCTTCTCCACCCTGGTGGGCCCTTCCGATGCGGCGCACATCATATCACAGCGTATCCCGAGCGACGATATGCCTCTGGTAAGGTCATACATCACTTTCTCGACGCCACCCCTCACGGGGTAGAATTTTCCAAGCTGTAGGATTCGCATCTGTTTATCTATGGTGAAGCGTTCGGGCAGGCTGCATTGCTTATCGGCATAAGAGCCTGTCATACAATTCTATATACTCCGCATACCTGTCTTCCTTTCGGAAATTCGCCACGGCGCGGCTGCGGCAATTTTCTCTGAAATAGTCCCTGCCGAGGCTTTCAATTTTCCTGACGGCAGATATAATTCCCTCAATATCACCCTGTTCGACAATGATACCTGTGTCTTCCGATATCGCCTCGACACTGCCACCCGTCCTGTAAGTCACCACCGGAGTGCCGCAGGAAATGGCCTCGAGATTGACTGTCGGATAATTGTCCTGCCAGGTAGGATTGACAAATGCGGTGGCAGCGGAATACAGTTCTGCAAGCTGACCGGTGTCGGCAGTGCGTTTCACCGTTATGAACTTGTCCCCAAGGGCCTGTGCGCCCTCTTCTGCAAGTCTGTCGTCCAGCATTTTCCTGTCAATGCCGACCAGGACTATTATTTCGTCATCATTAAGTTTCCCGGCCATGCGGACAAAGTCGCCAAGGCCTTTCTCGTCGCTCCAGATGCTGGCGACACCGAGGATGATGTGCCTGTCTCCGATACCGTAACGGGCATGCACTTCGCTGTCGCCCTGAGGCTTCGGACAGAATGCATCTATGTCAATGCCATTATGAATGGTCTGATAATCAAAATCTTTCAGGAAGGACTCCGACATTTCCCGACGTATCCAGTTGGAGACGGGGACTATCGTCAGGCGGTCCTTCGGCATGGATGTGAACGCCTTCTTCTTGTCTTCCCAGTTGCGGGCGGAACGGTCCACGAGCCAGCTTGCCGGGAATTTATGTTTCTGTGGGCAATGGTGGCAGCGGGTTTGCCAGCGGGTGCATCGGGCAAGGTCGTAATGATAGCAATGCCCCGTGTACAGCCAGCAGTCGTGGACGGTCCATACGACCTGTATATCGCTGTGGCTCAGGTAATCAAAGAGAATCTCGTAGTTCAGGAAATAGCCGTGGATATTGTGAATATGCACAATGTCGGGGCTGATTTCATCAATCCTCTTTATGAACTCCTTCGTGGCCTTGGTCGAGGCCAGTCCGTGCCTGTCGAACAGTCTGGTCTGAACCGCATGCCAGGCAACGCTGAAACGGTCACCCACAGGCACCGGGACAGACGTGGTATGCATGAGCCCGTCTCTGCCCCCGCTATAGGCCACATAGCTCTCCCAGCCATTCGCCATGGCCAGTTCGCCGATTTCTTTCATTATCCTCCCGGTGGAGGTATTTGTCCTCATCACGGGATTTATCTGGAGGAGTTTCTTCATATCAGTCCCTCATAAAGCCGAACCCACATCCCCATAACCTTCTCCTCGGAATACTTCTCAGTAACCTTTCTCGCCTCCGCCGCCATGCCGGCCAATGTGCCGGGCGAGGCCATAAGCGACATCACTGCATCCGCAAGCCCCTGAATATCACCTTCCTTCACCATCAGTCCGTTCTTGCCATGGTCTATTATATCTTTCGGTCCGCATTTGTAATCAAATGTAACCACCGGCAGCCCGAGCGACATCGCCTCTACCATCACCATCGGGAAGCCCTCGTAATGCGAGCTCATGACGAGGAATGACGAATTTCTATATTCATTGTCAATGTCTTTTACCGGTCTGTTCAGCCTTGCGCTATCATTGAGTCCAAGTCCCTCAATCTGATTCTGAAGC
>SFPH01000280.1 GCA_004552115.1 Bacteroidales bacterium | reverse complement strand
AGAGCAATGATGACTGCTGCGGCAATGAGACCGAGACCGTGGTAAGACGGGGGAAAGAGTGCCGCCTCCAGACGGTCGATGTCAGGGTAACGCCTGTCTTTGTCCGGCCGCATGCATTTCCGGGAGACATTGCGGTAACGCCTGTTGTCCGACATCTCGGAGAGAATGACCCCGATGGAGAAGATATCGCTCCTGAAATCGGCCGGTCCGCATTCCTTCTGTTCCGGGGAAGCATAACGGGCAGTACCGGCATTGCCCTTAAGCACGAGATGGGAGTCCGAGTCCGAGAGGGAGAAGTCTATCAGCTTGACATTCTGCCCATTGCGGGTAACAAGGATATTCCCCGGTTTCAAATCCCGGTGAATAACCTGCTTGAGATGCATGAAGCGCACAGCGTCGAGAATCTGGCGGGCTATCTTGTCCCGAAGTTCTGCGTTCCGCCTGCATTCCGGGAGAAGCTGGTCAAGGCTGTCCCCGTCCACCCATTCCATCTCCAGACAAATGCCAAGCTCCGGGTCATTGTCGAGAGAGTAGTATTCTCTGATATTGGGATGATTGAGGCTATGACCGATTTCATACTCCTTACGGAGCATATCCCAGTAGAGAGGATTGTCGCGAAACTCCGGCCTGACGCATTTGATCGCAACGATTCTGCGGTGCCTCGAGGATTTGTAGAGAATGAAGGGCCCATCCCGCCTGCCGATTTCCTCAAGCGGTGCAGTCTCGTCTTCAATCACGGTCCCTTCCGGGCCGAAAAAACCAGAGTTGCGTATCTCCTCCATTTTGCAGATCAATTTGCCAAAAGTACAAATAATTGTTAATTTTACAATGAATGAGAAAGGCTTTGCTCATCATATTGCTTTGCATGATACTGCCCGTATGCGGCGGCAGTCATTGCTGTGCCCAGGAGAAGGATTGGGACAAGATTCTGGATAAGTACGAGAGTCTTTGTGAATCCTGCCTTGGACTGAAGATGAAGGCAGAAGCCGGGGAGAAGGTTTCCAGGACGGCCCTCAGCAGCCTGTTTTTATCATTGTCTGATTTAAGGGCTGAATTGAGGGGCGGTTCTGGCTCGATGACGGAGAGCCAGCGGAGAAGATTTGACAGGATCAAGAGCCGCTATGCTTCAATTTTCGGTATGGAGGAAAGCCCGGAAGCGGAGCCTGCAGACCGGCCGGAGGTCAAGCCTGAGCCTGCATTGCCCAAACCCGGCAGGAAGAAAGAAATCATTGAAGTGAAGGCAGAGGAGAAAGAGATCTTTGAACGGCCTGTCCTGACGGCATTGCCCCAGCCATGCATAATCACTTCGCCGGCCGTGACGGGTATTGTCCGGACATTGATTCCCTCATCTGACAGCATCCGGGCAGTCATTGTCCCTGAGAGACATCGGATTGGAGGCTCGGTATCGGCAGTGATGGCCGTATGGCCCGAACTCTCATACGGAGCTTCCTTATCGATATTCGAAAAAGGCTGTGGCTGGGGAGGTTACGTCAAGTTTCACAGCAACTTCAAGAGTGCCGCACATACATATGTCTGCGATGCGGACGGAAACCGGGATGGCGGAAAGATTTGGCCGACGGGGAACAGTTCCGTCTCATGCCTTCATTCCAGTATCGGGATGCGGAAGAATTTCGGACGATGGTGCGGCATGATGGCCGGCACAGGTTACGGAAGAAAGACACTGCTGTGGGAGGACATTGACAGGTCCTGGGCCAAGGTGAGGGACAAGAGTGCCTCCGGTTTCCTGCTGGAATGCGGTCCCGTCGTGGATGCCGGGCCTCTGGAAATCCAGGCGGTTCTGTCCACCATCGCCTTCAGGACAATTGCCCTGGAAATCGCCGTCGGATTCAATTTCTAAAGCCCTCTGCGCAAATCCTCCTCCATCTCCCCATCCTCCTCCGGAGTAAATCTCCGGACCTCTGTGGAAGCCGCGCTGACCTCGCGGATGTCCGTGTCGAGGACGCCGGCGGCACGGGCCTGGAGAAGGGCATTGCCCATGGCGGTACCCTCTACGGGGCCGCAGATGACAGGGATGCGGGCGGCATTGGAAATCTGCTGCATCAGGTA
>SFPH01000279.1 GCA_004552115.1 Bacteroidales bacterium | reverse complement strand
TCGGACAGGCTGGGGAGGAGGTATACGAGATTCGAAGTGCTTCCTCTTCTGCCTAAAGAACATCTATGCCTAGACATAGGGTTTTACCCTTTAGCCTGCCAAGGTGCCAGAAAACAAGAAGAGGATGACTCACAAAAAGGGCCATCCCTTTTTTTATCGCATCCTGGCAGCGAGCCACTCGGCGTCCACCTTGGCGAAACCCTTTCCGGGGCGGAGGGATGGATTGCGCTGCAGGATTCCGCAGCAGTCCTCATAGACATTGAAGCCTATGACGACTCCCTGAATCTGGCCGTCGAGAGGGTAGGAGAGAGTGATGTCATTGTCCGGGCCGTTCATCTTGTAGAATTTGAAAGGGGCCTTCATTACCGCTTCGGCCTTTTCCTTGTCAGAAAGCTTACCGGCGATTTCCATTCTGGTTATGTACTTGCTCATTTCCATTACCACATCGTCCAGGCCGGCGTCGTGGATATTGACCTTCTCAATGAGAGAGCCCACGTCAGAGACCATCCTGAGCACATAACCTTCCATATCGGCTCCTTCCGTAACGAGCTGGCCTGCTATCGATTCCATCTTCTTCTCAATCATTTTCCTGTCCGCTTCGGAAATTGATCCCTCCGGCAACAAAAGAATCATAAGCCTCTCATCCGGGTCGTGGTACAGGGTCTGGAAGACTGCGAGATTGACCTGGCCGCAATGGGGACATTGCCACAGAAACAGCGATCCGTCCTTGACTTTTCCCTTCAGTTCAGGATTCTCCCTGACATTTATCGTCTGGAAAACGTCAATATTTTCCGCATTGCCGCAGGCTGTGCATTTTGCTGGAGTCTTCATATTTTTTTATATTTTTATTTTGGCTTACAAAAATACCATTTTCGGCTCCATTTTCAGCATTTAAGGCCAGAAATTTGTCTATATTGGAAATAATATGCTATATTTGGACGATTTTCGGCAAATGCCGTGACCTGCAAACTTTAAAACCAAACCAAAACTCAATGAAATCTTGGCTTAAACAATTCACGACCGAAGACTGGATCATCGTCTTCGTAGGAGCGGCCGTTCTGGCGCTCGCGTGCATTTTTCCCGCATCCATGCCTAAGATGCCAAAGACACTGGCCTCTGGAGCGGACTGGCTCAGCGCCATTTACATGTTCGGCTTTGTGCTGCTTCTCACATATGTGACACTTGCAGCCCTCAGAAAGCCTCTTAAGGGAACATTCGTATCACTGCTCTTCATCTTCGCCATCACTCTGCTGGCCCAGGTGACAGCGAATATTCCTATCATAAAGACATGGGGACTCGAATCAGTGTTCTTCGCCGTCATCTACGGCCTCATTCTCAACAACTGCTTCAAGCTCCCGTCCTGGCTCAAGACAGCCGTCAACAGCGAGTTCTACATCAAGGTGGGCATCATCTGCCTCGGTTCCACCATCCTCTTCGGAGAAATGATGAAATCCGGCGCTTTCGGACTTGCCCAGTCTCTCATTGTAGTGTTCACCGTATGGTATTTCTGCTTCTGGGTAGGAAAGAAGATGAATGTTGACCCTGAGATGGGTACAATGCTTTCCAGCGCCGTTTCCATCTGCGGAGTATCGGCTGCAATCGCCACCTGCGGAGTCATCAAGGGCGACGACAAGAAACTTACCTACGTGGTTTCCCTCGTGCTCATAATTGCCATTCCTATGATGTACCTGCTGCCTTGGCTCGCAGAACTCATGAACCTCCCTCCTGAGGTTGCCGGAGCATGGATCGGAGGCACAATCGACACTACCGGTGCGGTAGCTGCCGCCGGAACCCTCATCAGCGACCCGGCAGCGGGACAGACCGCAATCATCGTGAAATCATCCCCCTTCTTCATTTCAATGATGTGGGCATATCGCGGAACCAACGCCAATTCCCGCCCGACAGCAGGCCTCATCTGGGAGAGATTCCCTAAGTTCGTCCTCGGAATGATCATAGCTTCCCTCGTCTTCAGCTTCCTTCTCGAACCGGAGACCGCCAAGACCGTAGGCAAGGTGACAAAGGGCTTCCAGAACACTCTCTTCAGCATCGCGTTCGTATGCATAGGTCTCGAGACCAGGCTGAAGGATATCTTCGGCAAGGAGAACAGAGTTCCTCTCAAGGTGTTCCTCACCGCACAGACATTCAACATTTTCGTAACTCTCGTGATAGCCTACATCATTTTCGGCATCATCAAGCCGGCTTTGGGCTAGTATCAGAGATTGACATCGAAAACGAATCCGAAATGGTGGCTGTCCACAGGGCAGCCGCCATTTTTCATCATATCCACGGCATTGCCCCCGTTGTAGTCGTAGGAGAATCCGATGCGGCAGTCGTATGGCAGCCAGAGGAAATTGCCCAGATGCGCCGTGAGCTTGAATCCTGCGCTGAAAAGATTGCCGTCCGAAAGGTTCATTCCTTCGGAGAATGCGAGGAAGTCGAAGTGAGGAGTAAGCTCGAAGTTCTTGATATAGAACAGGGGAGAGAACCAGGAAATGTCCCCAACCCATATCGGAATGGCGTAGTCTGCGCTGATTTTCAATTGGTTGCGTGAATTTGACTCAAGGTAGGAGGTGATGGCCGAGCCGGTGATTCCGCGAGGGGAGACATTCACGTAGTTCTCCCTGAAAATGCCGGCCCTCTTCTGGTGCTGGTACAATGCCGAAATCATCAGTCCCTGGGTCCTGGTAATGCCGGGAAGATAGCCGTAAAGGAGTCCGTAGCAGGTCGGAGTGAATATCTTTTCCAATCCGGTCCTGAGTGAATATCCGGCCTGGAAGCCGATTCCGTACTGCGGATATATCTCCGAGGAGGCCATTTCGCGCATGAGACTGGCGGAGAGGCTGGCGGATAGTGTCTGCATGAATACATTGCCGCCCCTCTCGTAACCGGTGAAATGAGCGATGCCGGCTATCCCGCTGAAGTTGCCGTCGTAGGTTATTTTCCTCGAGGACTTGTTGAACAGGTCGTTTCCGACCGTGTACGAAACCTGCGGGACAACTTTCCTGACCCATCCGCCTGAACTGAAATCAAGCGGAACGTAAACCTTGAAACGGCCTTCTGCATAAGGTCTGTCGAGCAGCACCCCTCTGAATGTGTCCTTGTATAAGCCACCCTCCCCGATACTGTACCTGGAATACTGGATTGCCGACCTTTCATTGATGTCGGCGGCGATTTCAAATATCGGATACAGCCCGGAATAACTGAAACGGAGATGTCCCGAATGCCTGCGTTTCCTTTCACCATAAACATAGGAATACGGATCGTCGTGCCAGCTGTAGCCCAACGAGCCGCTGGCCGTTCCGAGGTCGTTCTGGAACAATGCGATTGCACCTGCCGATACTGATTCGTAAACCCGGTATCCGGAGAGTGACCTGATATTGTCGTAGTCAAAATATACCGGAGCCCAGGAATGGAATCTCAGAATATGTCCTGCCTTGCGGTAAGGTTTTGATTCAGAGAACTCTGCATAAGTATTTCCCTCCGGCCATGCGATTTCCTTGCGCTCCGAGAGAATGCGTTCCTGCCGGCTGAGTTCCTCCGCCAGGACATATTCGTGGCGGTCTTCCAGGCTGACTTGCCTGCTGAGAAGGAGGTCGGCCGGCGTGCGGTAAAGCATCTTGTCCCCGACCTTCGGGACAGTGTAGACGAGATTGTCCCCGGCGAAGCAGAACTCCGCACCGCCGTTTTCCAGGGAGGTAAGCATTGTGATTCTGCCCGTTTCCGGGTCAAGGCGGTAATACTCATTGGTTCCGGTCCTGTCGCATGCGAAATAGAGGTATTCTCCATATGCCTTGAGATTGCGTATGCTGACAGGGGAAGGTTTGGTTATACAGTTCAGGGAACCATCTTCCCCAATGCTGTAAAACCCGAATCCCTTATCGGATATTGCACTGAATATCAATGTTTTCCCCACCTGGCAGACCTCCGTG
>SFPH01000039.1 GCA_004552115.1 Bacteroidales bacterium | reverse complement strand
GACTTCGGCCTTGCCATTCTCGAGCATCTCAAGGGAGCAGAGGAAGCGGCTGCCGTCAGGAGTTCGCTGATGCTGTAGGCTGTTCTCCGGCGGAAGTGACGGATGCCGCCGGATATCTGCAAGACAATGAAATCTATCTGATTATCTCGCGGTCAATGCGCCGCGGGATACTTGTCAGTATTTCATATGGGATGGTTCCGAGGATATCGGCCAGCTCAGAAGCTGTCGGGTCTTCACCGAAGACTGTCACCGTGTCGCCGAAGAATGATGCCCTGCCGCAGCCGAGATGTCTGTCAATGCCGTCCGCATAGCCTACGGGAATGGTGGCGATGGTCGTGCCCTCCGGCGCAATCATCCCATGCCTGCCATAGCCTATGGTGCCGTCTTCAGGGCGCAGATGCTTGATCTGCAATATCTTGCATTTCAATGATGCCACAGGGGACAGTTTCACTCCCGGCAATGCGCTTATGCCGTAGATCCCGATTCCCAGGCGTACCATGTCGTGCTGGAACTGCGGGAATCTCTCTATGCCGGCTGAATTGAGGATGTGGAGCATCGGACGGTATCCGATTTCTCCGATTATGCGGCTTGCATTATCCTCGAACATCCGGATCTGCCCCAATGTGAAATCATCCGAAGCCGGATCCTCGGCTGCTGCGAGATGGGAGTACAATGACTTGACTCTTACCGATCTGCATTGCTTCACAAAATCCGTGAGGGCCTGGATTTCATCCGTCATGAAGCCGAGGCGGTGCATGCCGGTGTCAAGTTTTACATGAACAGGATATCCGGTTATGCCGCGACTGTCAAGGACTTCGCAGAAGGCTTTCAGGGCGTGTAGATTCGGAATCCCGGGTTCGAGCCGATAGTCAATCATTTCATTGAAATAGTCGGTGCCGGCAGTCAGGACAAGGATTGGCAGGCTGATACCTGACTTTCTGAGTTCAATGCCCTCCACGGGATAGGCTACAGCGAGGTAATCCGCCCCCTCCTTCTGCATCATTGCCGCAAATTCCACCGCTCCGTGCCCGTAGGCGTTGGCTTTCACAAGCACGAGCAGCCTGGTGGAAGGCTCCAGCAGCGACCTGAAATATCTGTAATTGTCCCGACAGGCTCCAAGTCTGAGTTCCAGGCGGGAAAAGTCATTTTCCTTGTACATATCTGATCTGAACCGGCGGCCGATACCGACACTTTGTCATACCGACGTCAAAAACCGCTGCAAAAATAGCGAATAATTCCGAATAAAATTGATAATCTGGCAGGAGTTGCCTATATTGGCACGCATTTTCTTGTCAAGGTATGCATTGCCTTTTAAGAATTTTTTAATTGAAAAGAAATGAGTATCTGGTTGATAATGGGACTTGTGATGCTTGCCAGCTTCCTCGTCCAGTCGATGCTTCAGAGCAGGTTCAGAAAGTATTCCAAAGAGCCTCTGATGAATGGGATGACGGGTGCCGACGTGGCACGCAAGATGTTGTATGACAATGGCATAAGGGATGTGGAAGTAAGCTGCATACCTGGTGCTCTGACCGACCATTACAATCCCCAGACCCGCACGGTGAACCTCAGCGAGGCGGTATATAACGGTTCTTCCGTCGCTGCGGCTGCGGTGGCTGCCCACGAATGCGGTCACGTTGTACAGCACGCCAACGGCTATGCTCCTCTCCGTCTCAGGACGGCATTGGTGCCAATAGTGTCATTTGCAAGCAATGTGGTTCAATGGGTTCTTCTCGCAGGAGTTCTTTTCATCAATGTGTTCCCGTCCCTTCTCTGGATTGGAGTCGCTCTTTTCGCAACCACTACTCTTTTCAGCGTGGTGACCCTTCCTGTGGAGGTCAATGCGAGCAGCCGTGCCGTGAACTGGCTCGAGACTTCCGGCATTGTCAATTATGAGACCCGCCCGATGGCCGTGGATGCCTTGAGATGGGCTGCCTACACCTACGTGATTGCCGCAATCGGTTCAATCGCTACATTGCTTTACTACATCGGTCTCGCCAGAAGAGATTAAAATGATGGACGAACTGGATGAGAAATATATGAGGGAAGCCCTCAAGGAGGCTTCGGCGGCCCGCGACGAGGATGAGATTCCCATCGGGGCTGTCGTCGTCTGCCGTGGCCGCATCATTGCCAAGGGGCACAATATGACGGAAAGGCTTCACGACCCCACCGCCCACGCTGAGATGATAGCGATCACCTCCGCCACGGAGGCAATGGGAGGGAAGTATCTGAATGACTGCACCTTATATGTTACTGTGGAGCCATGTCCGATGTGTGCGGCAGCTTCCTGCTGGGCTCAGGTAGGCCGCATTGTCTATGGAGCCCTGGACCCGAAGCGGGGATATTCCCTGTTCTCCCCGTCGCTTCTTCATCCCAAGACGGAGGTCGTCCCCGGCGTGCTGGCGGAAACCTGCGGCGGAATGGTCTCGGAGTTCTTCCGCAAGAAGCGGTAGGGCAGACCTCTCCTTAGCCTGGTCTGCTAAGGGGCCCAAAGGTCTGCTTTTGGATGAGGACTCTCAGGCTGTTTGTAGAAAGGAGAAGCGTCTTTCTTTTAGCTATATTTTCTCGGGTACCTGAACAGGATAGCGACGGAGGCCGTGATGCCCAGAACCAGCGGATAGTAGAGATGGCGTATGATTTCGAGGGAGGATATGTCGGCAAGGCCTGAGGCCATCAGCATCTGGGCACCGTAGGGGAGGATGCCCTGGACCATGCAGGAGAATGTGTCGAGGATGCTGGCGGTCTTCCTCGGGTCCAGTCCGAATCTTTCGGTTATGTCCCTGGCAATGCGGCCTGTGGTGAGGATGGCAATCGTGTTGTTCGCCGTGCAGACATTGGCCAGGCTCACGAGCCAGGCAATGCTGAATTCGGCTCCCCGCTTGCCTCCGATGCGCCCGGTAAGGCTGCGGACAAGGAAATCGATTCCTCCATTGTGCCTTATCATTTCCAGCATTCCCCCGGACAGCATTGTCACTATGATGAGGTCGCCCATTCCCGCGATGCCGGCCCCGATGCCTCCAAGCCAGCCTGTCCAGTCCAATGCCCCTGTGCAGAAGCCTATTGCCGCATTGACCGTGATGCCTATGGCCAGAACCGCGATTACATTGACGCCGGACATGGCGAGTCCGATGACGGTGAGGTAGGGAATTATCTTCACCCATTCGATCGGCCCTTCGGGAGCGGCGATGACTGCTTCATGCCCGATGATGAGATAGATTGCCGCTACGATCAATGCCGCCGGGGCCGTTATCCTGAGATTGACCCTGAACTTGTCCGACATCGAGCATCCCTGTGTCCTGGTAGCTGCTATGGTCGTGTCCGATATGAAGGAGAGATTGTCTCCGAAGAAGGCTCCTCCGGCCACTATTGCAGTGATGAATCCTGTCCCTGTTCCGGATTCGGCGGCGATTCCGGCAGCCACCGGCACGAGGGCGACTATGGTTCCCACGCTGGTCCCTATGGCCATCGAAATGAAGCAGGAGGCGATGAAGAGGCCGGCAAAGAGCATTTTCCCGGGCAATATCGCCATGGTCAGGGCCACTGTCGCGTCTATCGCCCCGATCATCTTGGCCGTCTCTGCGAAGGCCCCGGCAAGGATGAAAATCCAGAGCATGAGGAGGACATTCTTGTTGCCGGCCCCCTCCGAGAATACGGAAATGCGTTCCTCAATGGTCTTTCCCTTGCTGATTATCAATGCGTAAGCCGAGGCGATGAGAAATGCCGCAGCTACCGGGATCTTGTAGAAATCCCTGGCTATGACGGAGGAGATGAGATAGATGGCCAGAAAAATGAGGAGAGGGCTCAATGCAAGCCAGCCTTGCCCCGCAGACGGGATCCGGGGAGCCCCCGGCATTGTATCTGAAGTTTTCATCCTGATATTTGTCTTGTCCGGTTCAATGAGTGTTTCCGCAAAGATAGCGGATTTCGCCGTAATCTCATTTTTTGTTTTCATTTTCCGCAAAAAATAATATATCTTTGCGGACTGCATTGCCGGGCTGTTTCAGGCCATCTGGCGGCATGCGGTCCACTCCTTGTTATTAACCTCCCGGCTCCGGCCCGGACAAAACTGAGATGTATCATGATCAATATCTTCTACAGATCCGGCGGAATGATGACGGTTTCCCAGAACGTGGCTGACTTCAAGGTCCTGAAGCGGGCGGACGTGATATGGATAGATTTGTTTTCACCTGAGGGGGATGAGAAAAGGGCCACTGAGAAATTCCTTGATACAGAGATTCAGAGCCGTGCCCAGGCCGAGGAGATCGAGAGTTCTTCACGATTTTCCGAGACCGGTTCGGCAATGTTCGCAAACACCAACTTCCTTATTCCGGGACCGGAGGAGTATGTGATGGAGGCCGTGTCCTTCACCCTTGTGGACAATGTGCTCGCCACATTGAGGGATGTGCCGCTCCGCAGCTTTACCGATCTTCAGCGGAAGATGATGGCGCTTCCGAGGCTTTTCCCCAACGGCTACTGGGTTTTCGTGAGCATAATGGACCAGCGTGTCGACCTCGATGCCGATATGATAGAGCTCATGTCCAAGGAGATTGCGCAGTACAGCCGCCGCATCAACCAGCAGGAAGACATCAACGAGGATTTCCTCCTGGACATCAATCAGCTGCAGGACAATACGATGCTCGTCCGCGAGAACATTGTGGACAAGCAGCGCCTCATATCCAACATGATTAAGAGCGACAAGCTTCCGTCGGAGCTGGAGCCGAGGTTCAATGTCCTCCTGCAGGATATATCCTCCCTTATCAACCACTCGAACTTCAGTTTCGAGAGGCTGGAGTATCTTCAGGATACCGTAGTCGGTCTGATCAACCTGGACCAGAACAGGATCATGAAGATTTTCACACTCATTTCCCTGCTCCTCATGCCTCCTACCCTGGTGGCCAGTTTCTTCGGCATGAACGTGAAGCTGCCGCTTGCGGGGAATGAATGGGCCTGGCTCATCATCATTGCCGTAATGGTCCTTTCCCTGGGCTTGATCCTTCTGCTGTTCAAGAGGCGCAAGATGCTGTAGCAGAATTGAATCGGCTGCAAACTTTTTTCACATTTCTCTTTGTGAGTCAGAAAATTTTGAGTAAATTTGCCCGCTTTTTCCGTGGAAGCGGGCTTTCGTTTTTGCGGAAAGGCACAGGAAATAATGTCAAACAACTAGTTTTTTATCAGATTTTTTAAAATTATGGAAGAAAACAAAGTAGCAGCAGAGGCTCAGGAAACACCTGCAGTTCAGGTGGAGGAGACTCCTGCAAAAGAAACCGGGAAAGCAGTTCTCAATGCTTCAGTAGCTCCAGAGGAGTTCGACTGGGACGCATTCGAGAAGGAGGCTGCATACGGTGATGTGGACAAGGCCACCATCGAGGCAGCTTACGACAAGACCCTCTCCGAGATCAAGCCGGGCGAGGTTGTCGAAGGTACAGTTACAGCTATCAACAAGAGGGAAGTCCTCGTGAACATCGGCTACAAGAGCGAAGGCGTCATCGCCGCTCCTGAATTCCGTTACAACCCTGAGCTCAAGGTTGGTGACAAGGTCGAGGTTTACGTAGAGTCCCCTGAGGACAAGAAAGGACAGCTCGTTCTCTCTCACAAGAAGGCTCGTCAGCTCCGTTCCTGGGATATGGTCAACGAGGCGTTCGACAAGGGCGAGATTGTAAAGGGATACGTGAAGACCCGCACAAAGGGCGGTATGATCGTGGACGTGTTCGGCATCGAGGCGTTCCTCCCTGGCTCCCAGATCGACATCAGGCCTATCAAGGATTACGATCAGTATGTTGACCAGACAATGGACTTCAAGATTGTCAAGATCAATCAGGAGTTCCGCAATGTTGTCGTTTCTCACAAGGCTCTCCTCGAGGCTGAACTCGAGAAGCAGAAGAGCGAGATCATCGGCAAGCTCGAGAAGGGTCAGGTACTCGAGGGTACTGTCAAGAACATCACCAACTACGGCGTATTCGTGGATCTCGGCGGTGTTGACGGTCTCATCCACATCACAGACCTCTCATGGGGCCGCGTGAACAACCCTGAAGAGGTTGTCAAGCTCGACGAGAAGATCAAAGTTGTCGTTCTCGACTTCAATGAGCAGCAGAAGAGGATCGCCCTCGGTCTCAAGCAGCTTACAGCTCATCCTTGGGACAGCCTTGATCCGGACATCAAGGTTGGCGACAAGGTTACCGGAAAGGTTGTCCTCATCGCGGACTACGGCGCATTCGTGGAGATCAAGCCGGGCGTGGAGGGACTTATCCATGTTTCCGAGATGTCCTGGTCTCCAAGGCTCCGCACCGCTCTCGACTTCCTCAAGGTCGGCGACGAGGTAGAGGCTCAGATTCTTTCTCTCGACAGGGAGAACAGGAAGATGTCCCTCGGTCTCAAGCAGCTCACCGAGAACCCTTGGGACAACATCCGCGAGAAGTATCCTGTAGGCTCACAGCACAAGGCTATCGTCCGCAACATCACCAACTTCGGTCTCTTCGCAGAGCTTGAGGACGGTATCGAGGGACTCGTGCACATCAGCGATCTCTCCTGGGACAAGATCAAGCATCCGTCAGAGATGGTTCAGACCGGCGACACCATCGACGTTGTCATCCTCGACTTCGATGAGAACAACCACAAGCTCAGCCTCGGTCACAAGCAGCTTCTCCCTAATCCTTGGACAGAGCTCGAGGCCAAGTATCCTGTAGGTACTGCAGTTGAGGCTACCGTAGGCTCATCCACCGACAAGGGTGCCAACATCATTCTCGAGGACGGTACCGAGGGATTCGCATTCAAGAGGGATCTCGTAAAGGAAGACGGCAAGCAGGCTGTCGAGGGCGAGAAACTTCCGTTCGTCGTTACCGAGCTCAGAAAGAGCACCAGGAAGCTCTTCCTCTCACATCTCAAGACTTATGCTGACGTGAAGGCCGAGAAGGCTGCGGCAGAGATTGACAACACCAAGAAGGCTGTCAAGAAGATCAACTCCACGATCGAGAAGACAACCCTCGGTGACATCTCCGAGCTTGCCGCCCTCAAGGATAAACTCGAGAAGGGTGAATAATTTTACATTGAAGATAATGGGCACGGCCTCGGCTATGCCCGTTGTCGAAAGATATCAGAGCGCTCACGTCCTGGAGATACGTGAGCGCTTGTTTTTGATAGACTGCGGCGAAGGCGTCCAGAGGCAGCTGCTGAAGAACAGGGTGAGTCTTGCGAAGCTGGATTCCATATTCATCACCCATATTCACGGCGACCATCTCTTCGGACTTTTCCCGCTGCTTTCCACGCTTGGACTTTCGTGCAGGAATACTCCGGTGGTGATTTACGGGCCCTCAAATCTGGCTCCTTTCCTGAATTTCTTCATGTCCTATTACGGCAAGGGAATCGGCATTGAGATAAACTTCCATCCCCTTTCCCTCAAGGAGCCTGAAGTGATTTACGAAACAAAGAG
>SFPH01000278.1 GCA_004552115.1 Bacteroidales bacterium | reverse complement strand
AACACAGACAAGTTCAGAAGGGTCAGCAGGAAGGCCGCCATGGAGTACGTGGAGAAGACTTACGGCAAAGGCAAGTTCGGGGAAAGGCTGATGGCTACCGAACGCTTCCACTCTGACGAGTTTGACATCATCTACTCGTGGGAAGATTTCCGGATCAAGAAATTCAGCAGGGAGGAGGCCAGATGAAGCTCAGGGATATCAGGGAGGCCTACGGCATGACGAGGGCCGAGCTGGAAAGAAGGATAGGCGTAACAGACAGAAGGCTTGTTAGGTACGAATCGGGTGAGACACCTCAGAACAACATGGATCTAATAATGGCGTACCGCATCAGCAAGGTGCTCAAGTGCAGGATGGAGGACCTTGTGGAGCTGGACGAAGAGTAAGGGCAATATCCGTTATACATTCGGGGAGGCGAAAACCTCCCCGTATTTTCTAAAAAAGATACAGCCGGAAGATATTCTCGTCGATGATGTATAATGGAACCGCAAGAGTTTCTGGATTTTCACAGTTTTAAGCCCTCCGCCCCGTCAGCAATGGCGGGGCTTTTCTATACCCTTTCCCTTGAATATTCACGAGGAAGGTCATATCTGTCGCAGAGCTCCCTAAGGCTCTTCTGGAAGACTCTCACGCGCGCCAGGGCATTGTCGGCGTCAATCTTCCTCCCGGCATCTTCTGCGACCATGGCTGTCCGTTTCCAGCTCCGTATGTGCCTCTCAAGCTGTCTCTGCCTCTGGGAAGCCTCATAGATCTCTTCGTTCTCGGCGGGGCTTACGTCGATGCCATAGTCGGTAGGCGAAAAGCCTTCCGCGTATGGGAAGAAGTGATGCCGGCAGTTACATCCGCATAAACCTTCCGCTGTGCCGTAGCCGGTTCCTCCCTGCTCCTGTGGAGCTGAGAGAGGAGGATACTTCTGGGATTTCCCGGAAAGTGAGAACACCTTCCCCTGCCACGCCTGATGCTGTGGCCTTGCTCCTACGTGGGCGCTTGTCTGCACCAGGTCGAGACCAAGGTCCTGGGCCATGCCCTTGCTCATCTCCGCCGTAGCCTGGGAGACCGATGTCACCACATTCCTTCTGACCGCTGCGTCTATGCTTATGGCATTGGCCATGGGATTGTCATAGCTGGCCACAGAAAGCCCTTTCCTTGCCAGGGCCTTGCTTGCCCTCCAGCAGGCATCGTCGAGCGTCTGGGCGCCTTCCATCACGCCGATATATGCCGAGTTGACCGCATCGATAAAGGATTGCTGAGAGGCTTCCTTGGCCAGGGTATTGGTCAAATTGAGGGCCTTCCGCGCGTTCCTGACCACAGCGCTCACCCTGGCCTTCTGCGCGTCGGATGCAAGTACGTTGAAGACTATAGAGGCATCCTCCCCCTGATGCTTGATGATGGCCTTGTAGAGAGACGCGTCGCTGGAAACACTCTTGTCTACGGCCTTCTGCACTGCACCCAGGAGGCCTTTCTCGGCAGATACCGATTCCTCCGAGAGAAGGCTCTGGATATCAAGGGCCATAACTCCGACTCCCGATATCTTCCTCATGCGCCAGTCCTCGATGTCGAGGGTGCTTTCAGGATTGCTCCTGATCCATCGGCATATCCTACGCACAAGGCTCGTCTCGATGTCCGAATATATCCTGCTTATCTCCGTTTCAAGCGCCCTAAAGTCCTTGTCCTTGAGCATAGGCCGTTATGCTCCCTCTCCCAGCCCGAAGTAGTCCACCGTAGGAGCCTCCGCCTTGATGCGCTCTATCTCTTTCAGGGCCTCCTCCTCGCTCATGTTCCTATACTGCATCAGGTATGAGAGCTTGGACCTCAGGCCTATCTGGCACTCTGTCTGGGCGGTCTTCTTCTCCGTCTCCTCGTCGACCATGACGGAATCGCCGAAGGTCACTGTGATCTCGTCAACGGAAGGAATCACTCCTTCCCTTACGCCATAGAGATACTGGATATCTGCTGCAATCCTGAAGAGCTCCTTGATGCCTGGAAGGATGGCATTGTTCTGGATGTCTAGGATTGTGGTGTAGGTGTCATTCTTCTCTGTGAGAATCTGTTGGGCCGTTGCCGGTGCGCCCTGCACGCTGACTGTGTAGGCCTTGGCG
>SFPH01000277.1 GCA_004552115.1 Bacteroidales bacterium | reverse complement strand
CCCCGGCCGAAAATCAGCCTGGTCGGCGTCTGATAATCGAAGTTTACCATATTCTGTGTCTTCTTGGTTAATTATTATCTTCTTGGTTAATAATTGTCATCTTGGTTTATTCATTTCAACGGCTTGTTCCCGTGCGCCGGGAGGCCACTATGTTTTTCAGTTCCGTTGCCAGGCTTTGTTTTCAGCTTCGATGCCATGCTTTGTATTTTATCATTTTTGTGGTGTTTAGCCCGGTACTCTTGCAAAGATAGTAATCTTCAGGCAATATCCGATTCCCGTGACATTACCTGGCTACAATCGATATCGTCATCCCGTGCCATTCACCTGGCCGGGCGAATGGCATTCTGGATAGCTGTAGGGCATATGGGCCGGCCAGGTGAACAGAAAATGATGTCACCTGGCCGGACGAATGGGCTTCTGGATATCTGTAGGGCATGTTGCCCGGCCAGGTGAATGTCACGAGAAAGCGACAGTCTGCAAGGAGTGGGCACACGAACTGCGACAGACTGCCTGGTAGAAGCCACGAGACATGCGACGGGCTGCCAGGTGGAAGTCACGGCCCTGCGACATTCCGCCAGGTGAATGCGATGAGTAGAATCTCTTGAAGAAATAATGAATATGTGTTGCCGGGATTGTGAAAATTGTTAATTTTGTAACAATGCCACTATAGGCAGTTATTGATATGAGGGGTTTGGACATTATTACAGATTTGGGCCTGGATAGCATTGCTTCCAGAGCTCAGCAGATTCCAGTCAGGAATTGTTGGCATTTCTACAGTTATGGGGATTCCGTGGATTTGCCGGGATGAACCGCATTAATTCCGTCTTGCAAGGCTATGATGTCAAAATCTTGGCGTTTGTCCTGATGGATACGCATTTCCACTTTGTTCTTTATGGCGAGTTCGGTTCCTGCAACCAATTTGTTCATGAGTATGTCAGGCGCACGTCAATGTACCTGACTGGGAGATACTCCGACAGAAACACACTGAAGAGATTGCAGCTCAGCCATCAGGTCATCGAGGATGACCGCTATCTGAAAACTGCTGTCTGCTATGTTGTCAAGAACCCTTACAATGCGGGTTTGCCTTATAATCCGTGGGATTATCCTTGGTCAAGCGGCGCCTTGTACTTCCGACATTCAGGTTTGTGGACTTCTCCCAGATGGATGTCAGGAGCCGACACATGTCTCGTGACCAGGGATGATAAAAGATCGTATATAAAGTCACATAATATTTCGAAAGATGGTGTCCAATTGATTGCCGGACTGGTAAATCCTGAATCATATGTGTCGGTGGATATCGTGGAGAAGGTGTTCAGGACACATCGGGCATATAACTATTTCTTGAACATTACAAAAGATGTGGATGTGGAGTCTGTCGGTTGCTTTGTGTCACATTTGACAATCCCGTTAATTGAACTCAGGAACCTGAGAAAACAACTTTCAGAAGATCTGTTTGGCAATGCAAATCTGAGAGAACTGGATATGGGACAACGCGTTCGTCTGGCAAAGTTGCTGAAAGCCAGATACAAGAGTTCGCCAAAGCAGATTGCGAAAGCCTGTGGACTGGTCTATGACGAGGTGAGGGATATGTTGTGACATTCACCCGGCCTCAGGCAATATCCGATTCCCGTGACATTCACCTGGCCGGGCGAATGGCATTCTGGATAGCTGTAGGGAATATGGGCCGGCCAGGTGAACAGAAAATGATGTCACCTGGCCGGACGAATGGGCTTCTGGATATCTGTGGGGCATGTTGCCCGGCCAGGTGAATGTCACGAGAACTTCGACAGGTCTCCAGATGCATATCACGAGGAATGCATTAGGTTCCAGGTGCATATCACGGGACTGCGAAAGCCTTCCAGATGCATATCACGGAAACTGCGACGGGCTGCCCGGTGTATGCCACGGAAAGTGACGGTCTGCCAGTGTACGCCTCGGGATAGCGATGAGTTGCAGGTGTGGCCGTCAGCGGCATTCAGGCAATATGCGTTTGGTAATCCGGAGGAGAATTGATAAATTAGTGAGTGCAAATAACACGTTTATGAACATTACAATTATAGGTGCCGGCAATATGGGCGGCGCATTGGCCCGTGGATGGGCCGGGACTGGGAAACATAGAGTTACTGTTACGGCAAGAAGTGCGGCGACACTTTCGCAGTATGCTGCGGTTCCTCCTGCCGCGCAGCCCGGTGGTGGCCCTGCGCCAGCTGCATCACATCCCATTGCGGACTGCCCTGCGCCAGCCGCACAGTCAAGCGCATACTGCCCCGCCTCTGCGGGCATGCATGCAATCGCCACTTCGCTGGACAACGTCTCGGCGGTCAGGGATGCCGACATCATTGTCCTGGCTGTCAAGCCCTGGCTGGTCGGGGAAGTTTGCCGGCAGATTGCAGGGGCGGTTGACTTCGACAGGCAGATGATACTGTCCGTAGCGGCGAATGTGTTCACGGACACATTGCGGAATTATCTCGGCAATGAGCAGGCGAAGGTTTTTTACGTGATGCCCAATATCGCTGCAGAGTATTGTGAGTCAATGACTTATCTGGCAGCAGCCTCCGGAATTGCCGATGATGACATTGCCATTGTCAGGGAGCTTCTCCTTCAGGTCGGAAAGGTCAAGGTCTGCGCCGAGAAAGACGTGGCGGCGGGCAATATGCTATCCGGATGCGGAATCGCCTACGTCATGCGCTTCATCCACGCAATGATGGAGGGCGGGGTCGAGATGGGACTGTATCCCAAAGAGGCCCAGGAGATTGCAATGCAGACTATGAAGGGGGCCGTGGCCGTGCTTGAAGGCCAGAAGATTCACCCGGAGGTCGCCATTGACAAGGTGACTACGCCGGGAGGATTGACCATCAGGGGGTTGAATGAGCTGGACCACGCCGGTTTCAATTCCGCTGTCATC
>SFPH01000276.1 GCA_004552115.1 Bacteroidales bacterium | reverse complement strand
GCATCTTATCCTGATTGCGGAGGATTCGTCTCCGGAGTGGTATGAGTCCAGGCTTCCGTCATCATTGAACACGAAAATCTGGACATTGTTGATGCTTGTTTCTCCAGCCTCGTCCAATGCGGCCTTTGTGGTCATGTTCAGGCCTGCTCCGCTGTCGAGGTTGACAGTCAGCACATATTTCCCGTCATTAATTTCCACCGTTTCCTTAACGGCTTCTCCGCAGGCTGTGCCTGCCTGCATTGCAATGGCAGCCAATGCTGTCCTTGCTATTGTTCCAATAGTTCTTTTCATTGTTTCTGTCTTTTAGTTTTTCTTTCCGTATTTGTCCATGAGTCCGGAAATCTCAGGGTCCAGATTGCCCCTGTGAACCAGTGCGGGATTCTTTTCGCAGGCCCTCAGGTAGAGTCTCACGGCCTCTCTTTCCCGGCCGGTCCTGCTGAGCACGAGGGCAAGCATGTAGTCGGTCCTGTCACTTTCAGGGAGCTTTCTGAGAATATCCTCGGCGCTGGCATTGTAACCCATTGCGCAATAAGCGACAGCAAGGTTGTAATCCCCGTACGGCCTCAATATCGTGATGGCTTTGCGGTAGTCCCTGTCCTCAATCGCCCTGACGCCCGACATGTATGCCGTGTCCACCACAGTACTGATGACGGTGTCTTCGACCATTCCTTTCCTGTGCAGGTAGAAGTTGAATCTGACAGTCCTCAGCCTCGGGTATATTGATTCCCTGATATGTCTGTAGCCCTGAAGACGTCTCATACTTTTCTCCCTCAGGTCCTGGTCGGCTTCTTTGCTCAGCCTCAAGTACTCCGCCTTATCCTCCCGGCTCAGGACAGTGTCCCTTGCAATGAGGGTGTCCAGCATCTTCCAGTCTTCTCCGTTGGACCTGGATATGAATTTCACGGGTTCGGGGGCATCGTCCTGAATGGTGTCGTCGCCGAGGCTCATCAGGACTCCCTTTTCCCGGGCCGCGGAATCCCTGCAATGTTCGAGGAAATCATGGAAGTAACCTGATATCGACCTTGCCCTTCTGGAGGACAGCTCTGAATTGTATTTCACGCTGCCTTCCGGAGAGGTTGACGCCGTCACGATTATTGAGTCCAGATCGAAGTTCACATCGGCTGCGAGGTCCGCCAGGTTTCCCTTTATTCTGGAAATTTCGCCGGCGTTGTTGCCCAGTCCCGGAATTATTTCGGAACTGCCGGAGAGGAAATCCACATAGCAGGCGGTATTGGCTTCGACCCTCCTCGGAACAATGATCCTGAGATATTTCACGGATTTGTCGGCAAGGGTGCTCAGGGAACTGATATAGAAGGTCAGAGGCTCTCCGTATGGAATGCGGTAGATGGACTTCCCGTCTTCCAGGATATTGCCGGACAGCAGGATTTCGGCTTTCTTCAGGCCAGGCCTCGCCATCACGGTCTGCGTATAGAGGTATGTGAAGTCTCCGGAAGACTCCCTGAGCACAGTGTCTATCCTGATTCCCCCAATCTCGATCGGTGCCTTCACGAAGCGTCTGTACATCTTGTCCTTCCTGGCGATTCTCCTGTCGTTTGCATTGACCTGGTATTTCCTTGTGTAATGCTCGACCGCGGCCTTTTCCGTCACTCCGTAAAAGGATGCGAACTCGTCGTCGGAAACATAGCTGCTGTCCTCCCTGAACCTGTAGATTCCCGGAATGTTGCGCTTGAGGAACACCTCGAGCTGGCGCACGTTGATGAACTTGTCCGGGTCTGTGATGATGGATTCCAGGAACCGGCGGTATTGCTCATAACCCCGGAGCTGTTTTCTCCTGTAACCTGACCCCGTTATGATGACTGGGTCGAGGTCCGTGCTGTCATCCATGATGCGCAGCCTTGGGACCATCCTGAGCTGCCATCTGCTGTCCTCGACCTTGCCCATCCGTTCCGCCACGTTCCTGAATCTTGCCGAGACCACCGCAGCCCTGATGACATCCGTGGCCACCATCTCCCCATCTTCATCCTTTATGGCATTCATGATTATCGGCCCGCTTTCCTCGACATTCCCCACTGCTTCATCCGGTCCATTGTCAATAATGTCCTCGGAATGTTCCGGAGCGCTCTCCTGCGGCAGCGATATGTCAACAGTCATTTCGCTTCCGCTTATCATATTCACTTTATGCCTTATCCCGCATTGCACGGATATGACGGCGGCGGCCGTCAGCAAGAACAGCTTTTTCATGTTTTGTCCCTTCTTCCTCCTTCCTACATTGCCGGCAGGTTCATTGGCATATCGTCATTCTCAATTATGGCAAGCCTGTTTGCCAGCACCTCATAATACTGCTTTTCAGTCCCGTCGGACCCGTTGAATTTCTGGAATCTGATTCTCCCGGTCACATAGACGCAGGACCCTTTGAGAATCTTCTTGAAGTCCGGCATACCTTTTCCGCTCCAGGCAACGATATTGTGCCAGGTGGTCTCGATGACAGGTGTGCCGTCCTTTCCTTTGTAAGCATAGTTCGTGGCAAGCGAGAAATGCGCGACTTCATTGTCTCCTACAGTCTGGATCCTGATGTTTCCGACATTTCCCCTCAGTTCGATTTTGTTCAATTGTTCCATGATTAACAAGTTTAATGGTTTCCGGACTCCGGTGCGCGCATCTCCGGGCCCGGCACAAAGGAAACTGCTTTTATCTACCGAAACAAGAAAATTCAGCCGTGCGGAAGGTGGTTTTTATGAATTTTTAAGAGGTGGCCGGAAAGGTCACCGGCTGAATGCAAATCTTTAATGAAGAGCGGAATTTAAAATTCATATATTTATCCGCCAAGTTTTCCACTACTTGTGCGCAAAGTGGATTTTTATTGCCATATTGCCGCAAAATGACGATGAGATGGCGGAATATGAATTATTGGAAAGGAATGACGAGAACGGGGTCTGCCTGGAGTGCGGGACCGCTTTCTATGGAGGAAGAGTTGACAGGAAGTTCTGTTGCGAGGCCTGCAAGAACAGGTATAACAACAAGAAGACGCAGAGCCTGAGAAATTTCAAGCTCAGGATCAGGACGGCACTGGAAAGGAACTACGAGATTCTGCAGGCCCTCGTGAAGGACCGGGTGCGGGTTGCCGACAGGGCGGATCTCGAGGCCAGGGGGTTCAATCCCGACTATGTCACCGTGCACATCAAGGTGAACAGGCGGGATTGCCATTGCTGCTACGATATTTCCTATATCCTGACCCCGAGCAAACTTACCAACATCCGGAAGCTGGATTTGAAGTGAAACCGCAAAAATGTATTATCTTTGCAGTCTTTGGAAACATTGTAAATTACTTGAAGATTTATCTATGCGGAAACTGAATCTTTTATTGGCGGCCTGTGCCGCAATAACAATTTCATCTTGTAAAATGAGCGAGAATCCATTGCTTACCGAGTCGCAGCTCCCGTACGGTGCGCCTCAGTTCGACAAAATCCGTGCGGAACATTACCTGCCGGCTTTCAGGCAGGCAATATCTGAAGCCAAGGCTGATGTGGACGCCATCGTCAACAATCCGGATGCCCCTGACTTCCCGAATACCATCGAGGCCCTCGAGTTTGCCGGAAGGACATTGAACAGGGTGTCGGGAATATTTTACAACATTCTCGAGGCTGATACCAATGACGAGCTTCAGAGGATTGCGGAAGAAGTTTCGCCTCTGATGACCGAGTATGAGATGTACGTCTCCCTCAATGACAAACTTTTCGAAAGGGTGAAGTCTGTCTATGCCGGGAAGGATTCACTCGGACTCGAGCCTGACCAGCGCAGGCTTCTGGAGAACACCTACAGGTCATTCGCACGCAATGGAGCCAACCTTTCAGAAGAAGACAAGGCGGTCTATTCGAAATATGTCGAGGAACTATCCCTTCTCAGTCTCCAGTTCGGAAAGAATGTACTTGCATCAACCAATGCCTACAAGCTTCATCTGACTGATTCCTCGACATATTTCGAATAGACCGCCTTGTCTTCTTCTGAAAGGTTGGCTCCATTGCGTGCGAATGACCTGTAGG
>SFPH01000038.1 GCA_004552115.1 Bacteroidales bacterium | reverse complement strand
AGGACCGGGCCGCCTATACCGCCCTGCTGGAAACACTGGCGGTTGCCGTCAACCCCGAGGAAAGCATCCGGATGATTCGCATTGTCAAGCACCTGATACTCAGGAGATGAGATATAGATAGGCTCATACTTCTCAGAGCCGTCCTCGCGGACAGTCTTTACCTCCTGCGCAAGGTAGAAGATACCTGAGTTGCCACCCTTCGAAACCTTCCACTCGAGTTCGAGAATGAAGTTCTTGAACTTGCGGGCGAAAATAAGGTCGCCACCCTCGCCGGTCTGGCCCTCGCCGGTACCGGTGCCTGAGAACTTGATGCAGCCGTCCTCAACAGTCCATCTTGAAGGCACATTGTCCTTGCCGTAGCCGCGCCATCCATTGAGAGAAGTGCCGTCGAAAAGAACATAGTATCCATCCTTGTCAACCGGGACTGAAGCCAGGTCCACCTGAGGCTTGTCAACCCTGATATACTCAGGAGCACCCTCATTGGCAACCTTTGTCTCGACCGTTTCCCCCTGCTCGAACACAATCTCGGCAGGAGCCTTCGTCTTGCTGCCGCAGGAAGCGACAGCTGCGGCCATTGCAATGACCGATAATGTATAAAGTGTCTTTTTCATTGTCATAAAGAATTAAAATATCCAACTATCTGTTATTCAGGCATATCAGGAAGCTTCCATCCCTCGCGGTATGTATGCTTGATGAGCTCCTTCGCATATTCGTTCGCATTCACAGGATCGGTGTACACGGTCTTGAATGTCGGATGACCGTCCTTGATGGAGAATCCGTCCTGGATGACAGTCCTGATAGTGGCATCGTCAGGGATATTGGTGAACCTCATGTTCTCGCCATCCCACTCAAGCTCGATGTTAAGGGCTGCAAGACGGACTGCGAGCACACCCATGAGAACCATCTCGGTGAAAGGACCGGCCTCGGAGAAATCTGAAGCAGGTTTTACCCTGGTCTCGTAAGGCTCCTTGCAGGAACGTACCCAGTCCTGCTGGTGAGAAAGAGTAATCTCCCTGAGCACGTGAGGCACTTCAGGATTGCGGCCGGAAAGAAGATATGGCTCGCGGCCGTAGCATCCGCAGATAAGAGTATCCTTGGTACCGTGGAAAATCACGCCGCCTCCCTGATAGTTGAGATCCTTGCCCGGAGCAAGACCTGCAGGCCTTTCAGGCTTGAGACCGCCGTCGTACCAGATAACCTCCACCTCAGGCATTGCAACCTTAGGCATATTGTCCCTGGCCGGGAACACGAACTTGATCATCTCAGCATTAGGAGCAGACTCCGTAAGAACAGTGGTGGAGCTTGCCTGGGCCCTGACAGGATATTTGAGATTCAATGCCTTGAACACCGGATGGAGAATATGGCAGGCCATGTCGCCGAGAGCGCCGGTACCGAAATCCCACCAGCCGCGGAAATTCCAAGGAGTATAGATCGAGTTGTAAGGTCTCATCGGAGCAGGGCCGATGAAGCAGTCCCAGTTGAGAGTCGAAGGAATTTCCTCAACCTGTTCAGGCCTATGAAGGCCCTGTGGCCAGATAGGCCTGTCGGTGAAAGCCTCAACCTTGGTAACCTCGCCGATTTCACCATTCCAAATCCACTCGCAGACCTTTCTCACACCTGCCTCGGATGCACCCTGGTTGCCCATCTGGGTACTTACGTGATGCTTCTCGGCCAGCTTGGTGAGAAGACGGGCCTCATATATTGAATGCACGAGAGGCTTCTCGCAGTAAACATGCTTTCCGGCGGCAATAGCCTCAGCTGCAATGATTGCGTGGGTATGGTCCGCAGTCGCAACCACCACCGCATCTGCCTCGTCGAGAAGTTCTTCATACATCTTGCGGTAATCGGTGTACCTCTTCGCATTCGGATAACGGTCGAAAACGTGTGCGGCGTACTTGGTATCCACGTCGCAGAGTCCGATGATTTCCTCCGTCTCAAGTGCGCTGAGGACAGCCGCACCGCGGCCTCCGATACCTACGCCGAGAATCTTGAGTTTTCTGTCCATCGGGGCAGGAGCCGCCTTCTTTTTGGAAGCTGGGGCAGCGAACATGCCCGGCGCCATCGAAAGCCCGACAGCAGCAGCCGTACCTGTCTTCAGGAACGACCTTCTTGAAATGTCTTTACTCATGTAGTTGTTAGTTTAGTTATAGTATGATGATTATTCATTCTTAATTCAGGCCTGTCAACGTGGTCAAATGTACAAGTCCTACATCTTGCAAGTTAGCCATTTTTTTCGGGAATCGGTATGCGTTCCACGAAAAAAATGGCATACAAAAAGTCAATAATTTACCTGAAAAAGGAGAATTAGTAATATGAAAATAATAAATTGCGTCAGATTTGAATTAGATTTTCGAGGTCAGATTTTCACCCGAAGATGGTCGTGAGCGGTAAGCCAAACGTCCGGTGGACGTTTGCAGCGAGCAGCCGACGGCAGTCGGACCGGACAATAGCCGTAGCTATGTGACTGATGAGGGAGGAAATATGGACCGAAAAGATTTTCAAAAATGATGCAGGTTATTATTTGAGGATTACTTACTCCAAAAGCAGCAGGGACCCCTCGTATGAAGTCGGGACAGCACCGAAATTGAGAGAGAACCTGAGTTTATTGCCGGAAATGGTTCCGGTCAGCCCGGTAACGGTATATTCCGGCATCTCGGCATCAACAACTCCGTACGTCGGGACAATGCCGTCACCTGCGAATGTAACCACGCCGTCCTTGTAGCTATAGGTTATCCCTGCCACCTTGACATCCAGGGACATCGGCATCTGAGGCACGAACTTTACCTGGTTGAATAACAGCGAGAGGGTTCCATCCTCCTCGTAGGACACGCCAATTTCAACATTTTCAGAAGGAACCGTCTCACCTCTGAAAACCACTGTCATTGTACCGGAGAAAGAAAGAGTCCCCGGCTGCGGCTCCTGTCCGCCATTGTCCGGATTCTTCTCACACCCGCAAAGGAAAAGGGCCATGATGGCCGCAATAAAGGATAATTTTTTCATGATCATAATGTTATTATTAAAAATTAAAATCTGCACCTAAAGTTAGCCTGAAAGGTTTGCCGCGCTGGAAAAAGCTGTTGCCAACCGACTTGAAATAAAATGTATCATATTCCGTACCTGTCAGATTGCTGCCGCGCAGGAAAACGGCGGAATGCGGCAGACCGAGCCTGAGCCCGGCGCCAAGGATATAATAGGGAGCCTGGCTGAACTCTCCTGCCTCATCCCAGACAATCTTTCCAGTCCCGGTAACGTCAGCCGAGATTTCCAATGACCTGAAAAAAGGATGGTCGAACGTAAATGAATACGCCGCCAGGGCAAAAAGAGTGGACGACGGAGAATATGGGATGACATTGTCCGAGTAATCATTGCGTCCGTCATTGTACTCCTTGAAAACAGCATTGAGCACACTGCCTGAAGCCTGGAGAGACAGTCCCTTCCACCTCCAGGACAGCTCCGCCTCGATTCCGCAGCTGCGGGACCGGCCAGCATTGGCCATCATGCGGCCGGTACTCTTGCCGGGAGGAAAAACCGTGATCTGCTGATTCCTGCACTGCAGATAGAATGCGGAGAGCGCGGCTGTCAGCCTGTGACCTCCCCCGTTGAAAGCCAGGCGCACCCCGGCCTCATAATTCATGCACGTCTCAGGCTTGTAAGTGGTATTCCCGGCATCGGGACCCTCCCCTTCCGAGTCAAGATGCACACCGAGAGCGCCCATCATATCCGTCATCATCTTGTTCTGGAGGATGTCGGAAAAAATCTGCGTATTGAAGCCTCCAGACTTGTAACCCTTTGACACAGTGGCAAATACCTGCCCACTGAACTTGTCTCCGCTCTCCCCTATCCGGTAGAGCGCCGAGATTTTCGGCAGGACCTGGAAGTAGAAATTCGAGATGCTGCCTTCATAACGCGTATGGAGTAGATAAGGATCCTTCATTGAGGGAGAAAGGATGAAATTCACGTCGGCACGGCTGTCATAATTCATGAAATTGCCCTCGTGGTCAATCCTGACGCCTGCCGTGAGCAGCCATCTCCCCAGCCTGAAATAAGACTCGTGGTACAAGGCCGCATTGTATGTGAAGATGCCGAAATCGCTCCCGATCGGGAATTGCTCCTCGATGATGTCGAGAGTTCCGAAAGCCTCCGGAATATTCGCATTGGCATTGTCCAGGATAAGGGAATTGATGCCGTCGCGGAGGAAGCGGACCGGGGCGCTCATATTGTTGTACTTGGCGAAGCAGAAAAAACCCGTCTGGCTGTCCCACCACTCCGGCTTGGAAACCGGCTTGAAAATAAGTTCCTGCGTTACAGCATATTGCCTCTGAGTCTGATTCAATGTGAACATTGACTTTGGAGTGAAGTCCTGGTCCAGATCCATCGAGTCGAAGAGAAGCTGCAGGCTGGTCACGGAATTCATTTTCCATCCTCCGGTCAGCAGCTCGGCCCTGAAGCCGTCCGTAAAGCTCAGACGCCTGTACCCGCTTTTGTCATTGTAGTTCACCGGCTGCAGAACGCCGTCCTGCCACAATCTGTATGGATATCCGCCCTGCTTGTGAAGGGAAAGGGCGAAATGGTTGTCCATCTTCACCCTGGTATTGTCAAGCTCGCAGCGCACCCGGAGATACAGAGCGTCGGACTTGTCGCAGTCCCGTCCGTCATAGTCATTGACATAGAAGCCGTCGGAATGCCTGTAGGCCACGGAAGTGCCCGAGCGCCCCCTGTACATCGAAACCCTGGCCCCGACAGTATTGGCTGAGCCGTATTCGACGCCGCCCCTGATACCCTGATACACGGAAGGGGCCAATGTCTCCACGGAGAGTATCCCCACCATCGAATTCCTGCCGTACAATGTACCCTGCGGCCCCCGGAACATATCCGCCCGCCGGACATCCACAAACTGGAAATCGTAATTGTTCTTGTCCAGGACAGGCACGTCGTCAACGTAGAGAGAGACGACCGGATTGTCAATTCTGGAGCCGAGTCCACGCATATAGATGGAAGACGTCATGGCGGAGCCGTAATCCGGGATATGCAGCCCCGGGACGACGGCGGAAAGATTCCTGGGAGCGGAGATTCCCCTGTCCTCGATGACGGACAATGTGACAGACGTCACAGGGGAAGCCACCTCTGGAATCTTCAGGCTCTGCTTGACGGAGGAAACCACCACGGCTTCCGCAATCGTATCTTTCGGATGAATGCCGACTGCCAGCGTCAATGCGGCAAATAAGGACAGGATGCTATTCATTTCGGTACTGGCTCGGCGTTTTTCCTGTATGTGACTTGAAGAACTTGTAGAAAACTGACTGGTTCGGGAAATTCAGCTTGCCCACTATTTCCTTGATCGACAGGTCGGAATACTTCAGAAGATTCTTGGCCTCCAGAACCACGAATGCGTCAATCCAGTCCGGGGCGGAGCGCCCGCTCACGGTCTTGACCAGCTTGGAGAGGTATTTCGGGGTCAGGCACAGCCTGTCGGCATAGAACTTCATATTGCGCTCCGACGTATGATATTCGGTGACAAGCCTGAGGAACTGGTCGTACACATTCTTGGCCTTGGCTGAAGGCGCCTGCTGGGTCTTGTGCTCGACAGCCGTGAGCTTCTTCGTCCAGACAGACCCGAGCACATAGGAAATCGAGGATATCAGGGCCCCTATGCTTTCCTTCTTGTTCGGGAGTTCGCTGTTCAGAAGCACGGAGGCAAGGTCGAGGTACTGGCGGCAAAGCCTTCTCTCCCTGCGGTCCAGCCTAATGCAAGGATAGTCGAACAGGGCCATGCTGTCATTGAAAAGGCGGTTGAAGTCGAAGCGTACGCCTTGCATGAAGTTCTTGGACATTGCCACAACTATGAACCGCAGGTCTTTGGCATCCGAGTCCACATCCGACACCCTGATGATGTTTCCGGGCACGTTCAGGACAAGCGAGCTGGCGCCTACCTGGAACGAGTCCAGATTCACCTCCAGTGTAATCTTGCCGGAAATGCAGAAGATGATGATGTATCCGTCGAAACGGAAAGGATACTTGAACACGCTCAATGCTCTCGCATAGCGGAGGTCGGCGATCAGGAGGTCATCCCCGAGGGCCGAGCCGGGAGCATCAGGAAACCTGCTCCTGAATTTCTTGATGCTGATGTTGTGCAATACTTCTTCCATACCAATGCGAATCTACACTCACAAAGATAATGAAACCGATTAATATTTACAAACTTCCAAAAATCCGACATTTTGAACAATTATCAGGCATTTTAGTACTGCCGGAGGGCGATTTCTCTCTACTTTTTGGCAACTAATTTGCAGAATTAGGCGAGGATTCGGCCCGAATGGGCGGAAACCGGACAAATCTGAAAAACTGAACAATATGACAATATCACGCAGAATCATGTCCGCATTGCTGTTCTTTGCCATTCCGGCAGCAGTTTACGGACAGCAGATCCTCGACATTGAACAATGCCGGGAGATGGCAGTAAGCAACAACAGGAAGCTGGAACAGGAAAGAATCAAGGTGGAAATGGCCGGCTATGACCGGAAAATCGCAAGGGCCAACTACTACCCGAACATCAGCGGCACGGGAGCCTACATGTACAGGGACAAGTCCATCTCGCTCATCAGCGACGACATGTCTGACAAACTGACACACGCAGGCGACCTCGCCCAGGGCTCACTGAACGAATTCATGGGCAATCTCCAGCAGGCCATCATATCGAATCCCGCAGCGGCGGCCGAATACATGCAGAGTCCGCTCTGGCAGACCGTCATCGGAGCATTGGGACAGACTGACATCAGCGCCGCATTGAACCAGCTCGGATCGGAGCTGGACGACGCCTTCCATCTGGACGTGCACAACATTTTCATTGCCGGAGTCAGCCTGCAGCAGCCAGTCTTCGCCGGCGGCAAAATCGTGGCGGCGAACCGCATAGCCGATCTGGCCGAGGAACTGGCCCGCTCCTCCTACGACAAGGAGTATCAGGACATCCTGACCACCGTGGACCAGGCCTACTGGCAGATAGTATCCATTGCGGCGAAGAAGAAACTGTCCGAAAACTACGCCGAACTGCTCACGAGAATGCAGAAGGATGTTGATGCTGCCGTAAATGCGGGAATGGCGACCAAGTCCGACGCACTTTCCATAAAGGTGAAAGTCAATGAGGCCAAGTCAATGAGGCCAACATGATGAAGACAAAGGCCACGAACGGACTTGTTCTGGCCAAGATGCTGCTGTGCAAGGAAATAGGTCTGCCCCTCGATTCAGACATAATGCTCGCTGACGAGAATGCGGAAGAGATTCCGCTTCCGGAAATGAGGGAGAAAAAGGCAATGGACGAGGTCCTGGCCGACAGGCCGGAGACACGGAGCCTCGACCTCGCCGCGAAAATCTACGACCAGAAAGTGCGCGTGGCCCGCGCGGACATGATGCCGAAGGTGGCTCTCACTGCAGGCTATCTGTTCACCAACCCCACGACCTCCAATGGAATAACCAACAAATGGGGAGGAACGTTCAGCGTGGGCGTTGCCGTGAACGTGCCTATCTTCCACGGAATGGAGGCGACGCAGAAGACCCGCAAGGCCAAGGCCGAGGCTGCCCTGTACAGAAGTCAGTATCAGGACGCCTGCGAAATGATCACGCTTCAGGTTGCCCAGCTCGAGAAGCAGATGGAGGAGGCAATGGAGAAGGTCTCGATGGCGGAGAGCAATCTCGACAGCGCGGAGGAAAACCTCCGCATGGCAGCCTCGGGCGTAAAGAACGGCGCCGTGACGACCAACACAGCATTGTCGGCTCACAGCGCCTGGCTTCAGGCCCACTCAGAATACATTGACGCCGGCATCGAGGCCAGGATGGTCAATGTCAACCTCATGAAGGCCGAGGGTGAAATGAAGTAATCCCGGATTGTGACGGGCCGGTTAGTCAACCGGCTCGAAATCATCCTTGCCTACTCCGCAGAGAGGGCAGGCCCAATCCTCAGGAATATCCTCGAAAGCGGTTCCCGGAGCGATTCCGTTGTCCGGATCTCCGACTGCCGGATCATATTCGTATCCGCAGATTTTGCAAACATACTTTTTCATTGCTGTAAGAATTTAGTTCTCCAAATTTACACAATATCCTTTACAATGCCAACAGACTTTACAAAGTCTGGCCTCCGATGAACTCCCTCATTATCGAAGTCGGAGGGATGCAGGCGATTTCGGAAGGCGAAAGGGCCACGATATAGTCCAGGAACTTGAGCAGGCGTACGGCCTCCGTATAGGCAGGTGAAGACGGAGATATGCGCCTGAGAAGTGGCTCGGCATAGTATTTCAGCATCGGCAGCTCATAGATGAGCGCTGAATTGAAGTTCGCATCGGCATTCTCCTGGAACGGGAAAATGTTCCTGTTCTCGCCCCTGCGCACGCTGTGCCAGCGGAGAATGGTCTCCTCCGGAGTAATGCCCCTGACCCTGTTGTCGCGCACCATGCGGCGCAGAAGCCGGTTGTCCGAGGTGGAAATATTGTTGTTCTCATCCACATTGAGCGAGGTCAATGCCGATGCATAAACCCTGAAAATGCGGGAATTGTCCACGCCAGGAACCATGTCCGGATTCAGGGCATGGATACCCTC
Organism: Bacteroidales bacterium; assembly: GCA_004552115.1. The sequence continues at coordinate 460 of SFPH01000038.1, read as the reverse complement.
CATTATCAATATCTCCTTCTCTCCCAATGAGATACGCTTCCCGGAAGGATAGCCTCTCCCCTCCTTGAAATCAAATTTCGGAAGCTCCACTTCCTTGCCGGCGAGAAGGTCATTGAGCTGCTCCCCGAGAAGTTTCAGGTTCATTGCCTCCAGAGCCTCGAAATCATAATTGCCGTCGCTGTCCTTCGGGGTATGCTCCCTGTCCACGAAATAATTGTCCAGTTCGATGACCTTCGGCTGGAGACCCAGCACACGGCACTGCAGGGCAAGCCGGAGAGAGGAGGATGTCTTTCCGCTCGAAGACGGGCCGGCGATGAAGACAATCTTCACCTGCCCCCTCTTCTCATAAATCCTGTCGGCAATGGCGGCATAATTCCTCTCGTGAAGAGCCTCGGCGAGATTGATCAGGCGGGAAGCCTCGCCGGCGAGCACGGCCTTGTTCAATGTACCAATGCCGTTG
>SFPH01000037.1 GCA_004552115.1 Bacteroidales bacterium | reverse complement strand
TCAATCCCGATGACATCTGCGCAGGCGGGCCAGAGTACCTGAAAGGGCTGCGTGACATTGGCGTGAACAGGCTCAGCATGGGTATCCAGTCTTTTGACGACGGTCTGCTGAAATGGATGAACCGCAGACACGATGCAGCCGGGGCTGTGAAGGCTGTGGACCTGATCCGCCGTGCCGGTTTCCGGAACTTGAGCATAGATTTGATTTTCGGGATTTCCGGACTGGACGACGTGGTATGGCGAGCTGCGGTGGAGGAGGCACTGAGCCTGGCTCCGGAACATATATCCGCCTACCAGCTTTCAGTGGAGGAGGGGAGCGCACTGGCGGAGCTGGAAAGGGCTGGAAAATACGCTGAAGCTGACGAGAGTCTGTGCAGGAGGCAGTATGACATTCTTTGCGGGATGCTTGCCGGGGCCGGTTACCGTCATTATGAGATATCCAATTTCGCCAGACCCGGATATGAGGCCGTGCATAATTCCGCATATTGGAAGAGGCTTCCTTACACAGGTCTCGGGGCCGGCGCACATTCCGCCGTGGCCGGAAGCGGTGGCGTTGTGGAGTTCAGGAGGTGGAATCCCGATGATGCGGAAGGCTATGCCTCCGCGTCTGGCGTGGAACCTGAATCCGAGAAGCTGGATGCTGATGACATTGGGGTGGAGGAGATCATGCTGTCCCTGAGGACGGCGGAAGGCATATCCCGCAGCCTGATCCCCGAGTCCGCCACATTGAGAATGCTTGAGTCCGGAGACCTTGAGCTGATGCCGGGAGACAGGCTGAGAATACCTGAATCGAGGTTTTTCGTTTCGGATGCCATCATCAGGGACATTGTATCGGAAATTTGACATAAATCGAAAACAGATATGAAGACACCGGAAATCTATGTCTCGAGAATCGGAATAATCCGGGACATTATGAGAGAAAAGGGCATTGACGCCGTAATAATCGCCGGCTCTGACCCGCACAGCAGCGAGTATCCCGCTGAAAGATGGAAGCAGGTCCAGTGGGTCTGCGGTTTCACCGGCGAGGCCGGGGATGTGGTCATAACCCTTGACCATGCGGGCCTCTGGACGGATACCAGATATTTCATCCAGGCTGTAGAACAGCTTGAGGGAACAGGGGTGGAACTGCACAAGACAAGAATCCCCGGGGAAATACGGATCCCGCAATGGCTGGCTGAATATGCCTTCGAGGGGGATGTCCGTCACGTGACTGTGGCTGTGGACGGTCTCGCCCAGACGGTCGACTCTGTTGAAAACCTGAAGAATGCATTTCGCAAGGCCGGCAGAATCGAGATGGGAGACGGGGACAATTCATTCAGCATCATTGATCTGCCGGATATGCTTGAGAATGTCTGGATTGACAGGCCTTCGGTACCTTCCACTGAAATCTACCGTCTGCCGGATGAGGTGGCCGGGGAGTCGCGGCAGTCGAGGCTGCAATGGCTCAGGGACTTCATTGACGAGAACAATTGCAGCGCAATGCTTGTCACGGCCCTCGACGAGATAGTCTGGCTCCTGAATGTCAGGGCTTCGGACGTGGCCTACAATCCGGTGGCATTGTCCTATCTTCTTGTCACCTGGGACAAGGCCGTATGGTATGTGGACAAGGCCGGGGAGAAGAGCCCCGTGACTGCGGAAACCTATGCCGAGCTTGAGGAGGACGGGGTTGAAATACGTTCATACGATGCTGTGTTCGAGGAGCTGGCATCCCCGGAGGCCCTTAATTTCACGGCCCTCTACGTCGATCCTTCGACCCTTAACTGGCATCTTTCAAGAGTCCTGGACGGCATTTCGGACAGAATCAGACTCGCAATGGGAGCCTCTCCCGTCCCGCTCCGCAAGTCTGTAAAGAACACCGTGGAAATCGAGGGAATGAGGTCGGCTCATTTCGAGGACGGTATCGTGATGGAGAATTTCCTTTTCTGGCTTGAGAAGACCGTATCGTCGGGAGCCGTGATAGACGAATGGGACGCAGCCTGCAAGCTTGACTCGATGAGGGCTGCCGTGCCGGGCTGCAGGGGTAACAGTTTCGAGACCATATCCGCATACGGACCGGGCGCCGCGCTCCCTCATTATGTAACCCCGCATACCGGCTCGGCTGTACTGGAGCCGCACGGCCTGTATCTCTGCGATTCAGGCGGCCAGTATTGCAACGGTACCACCGACATTACCAGGACTGTGCCTCTCGGTCCTTGCACTGAACTGGAAATGGAGGATTACACGCTTGTGCTCAGGGGCCATATCGGATTGGCCATGGCAGTCTTCCCGGCCGGAACTGCGGGCTGCCAGGTGGACTATGCCGCCAGATTCCCTCTCTGGCAGTTCGAGCGCGACTTCGGCCACGGTACAGGCCATGGGGTGGGTTTCTGCCTCAATGTGCACGAGGGCCCTCAGGAAATCCGCCACAACTTCAATTCCCAGCCTCTCCTTGCCGGAATGATTACCTCAGACGAGCCTGGAATCTATCGCGAGGGAATGCACGGCGTGCGTCACGAGAGCCTTCTTCTCTGCGTCGACACCGATGTCAACGAGTTCGGCTCCTGGCGTGCGTTCGAGAATCTGACCCTCTGTCACATCGACACTTCCGCCATTCTCCCGGATTTGATGACGGACGAGGAAATCGCCTGGCTGAATGCCTACAATGCGGATGTTTACAGAAGATTGTCTCCGTCCCTTTCCCCTGAAATCGCTGAATGGCTCAGAGTCAAGACGGCTCCTGTGTCAAGGTGATCATCCATCAATGTGATAAAAAGAATCCGGCCCTGCAATATGCCTGCGGGGCCGGAATTATTATTCAAATGTAAAGATCCTTATGCCTGGATGTAGGCGTTCACTGCAACTGATGTGAAGAGAACGAGGATTACGGCTGCCACGAGGATGCCGATTACCTTGAGCCTCTTCATCCATACCTGGTTGCTCCAGCCTACGGTCTGGAACATGCTCCAGAATCCGTGGGTGAGGTGGAAGAATACTGCGATGAACCAGATGATATAGATGATCAGTACCCAGATGTTGCCGAATGTGGCGGTAAGGAGCTCGTAAGGATTTTCAGCATGGTCTCCCATGAATTCCTTGAGCTGCATGTCAGCCCAGAAATGGGAGAGGTGGAAGAAGAGAATGCCGAGAATCACGATGCCGAGCACGAACATGTTCTTGGCTGACCAGGAGTCGGCTCTGGCTACGCTTGCGGTCTCATAGCGCCTGTAACCGCCGCGGGCCTTGATGTTGTACCAGGTAAGGTAGCATCCGTAGAAGATGTGGACGAAAACACCGAGCGCCAGCACCGGTACCATTATCGTCACGATCGGCAGGGCCATGAAGTCGCAACCGAGCTGGAAGAGACCGTCCTCAGCGCCGAATTTACCTGTGAATGAATCGATTACTGAAAAGAAGTTGATAGTTCCGTGAAGCAGAAGGAATACGATGAGAAATGCACCGCTGACTGCCTGAATGAACTTTCTCCCGATGGAGTAGTGGAATGCGTTCGCCATTATCTTTAAAAATTTGATTTCAGTTTTACAATCTTTCGGCAAATATAGGTTGTTTCTTGCAAGTTTCATAATATTTCGATAATTTTGTTTCCCGGATTGTGAAGGAAACCATCACTTTTTCGACAATTTATAACCTTAAGTTCACGCATCATGTATAGAAGGGTACTTTTGAAACTGAGTGGCGAGAGCCTCGGCGGTCCTGCCGGAAAGGGACTTGACACTGACAGCCTCAGGGCTTATGCTGAAGAAATCGCCGAGGCGGCAAAGGCCGGTCTCCAGATAGCGATAGTCAATGGCGGCGGCAATATTTTCCGCGGGCTTCAGGGTACGGGAAAGGGCTTCGACCGCGTGGACGGGGACAAGATGGGAATGCTTGCCACCGTCATCAATTCGCTTGCCCTCTCGATGTTCATAAAGGAGCAGGGCGTCAACGCCCAGGTATTCACCGCTACCCCGATGGAGCCGGTGGCAAAGTACTATATGCGGGATGATGCCGTGAAAGTATTGGAGGAGGGCGGTGTGGCCCTCATTTCCGGAGGCACGGGCAATCCTTTCTTCACCACCGACTCGGGTGCGGCTCTCAGGGCTCTGGAAATCGGAGCCGACGCATTGCTGAAGGGTACCCGCGTCGACGGAGTCTATACTGCCGACCCTGAGAAGGATCCTTCCGCAGTCCGCTATGATGAGCTTACTTTCGACAAGGCCCTCTCGGACCATCTCAAGGTCATGGACCAGACAGCTTTCGCACTCTGCAGCGAGGGCAACATGCCGATAATAGTGTTCGACATGAACTGCCGCGGCAACCTGAAGAGGATTCTCGACGGTGAGAAGGTCGGCACATTAGTTCACGTATAACCATTAACACAAAGATATTATGTTACCAAGAGCAAAAGAGATTGTCACTGCTGCTGACAACAAGATGAAAGAGGCTGTGGCTTATCTTGAAGAGGATCTCAAGACATACCGTGTAGGCAAGGCCAATCCTTCCATTTTCAACAACGTGCTTGTAGATTATTACGGCACGCCGACACCTGTGCCTCAGGTTGCTTCCGTTTCCGCTCCGGATGCCAAGACCGTGCTGATTCAGCCTTGGGAGAAGAGCATGATCGCCAAGATTGAAAAGGCGATAATGGATGCCAATATCGGAATGACTCCTCAGAACAACGGCGAGCAGATCCGCTGCAATGTCCCTCCTCTTACCGAGGACCGCAGAAAGGATCTCATCAAGAAGGCCAAGGCTGCCGGAGAGAGTGCCAAAGTCGTAGTCCGCAATGCACGCCGTGACGCCGTGGACCTTCTGAAGAAGGCACAGAAGAATGAAGGCCTCCCTGAGGATGCCGAGAAAGAGGGCGAGGACGAGGTACAGAAAGTCACCGACAAGAATGTCAAGGAGATTGACGCTCTCATCGCCGCAAAGGAAAAGGATATAATGACTGTATAGTCAGATGCGGTCGATTGCGAACCGGTCCGTCAGGGCCGGTTTTTTCATTTTTCCAGCAGCCTGTACATCTCTACGGTCCTTACGGCCTCGGCCACATCGTGGACCCTGAGAATGTCAGCTCCGCAGCACAGAGCCTTGTAGTGCAGGACCTGGGTAGCCGGCAGGGCTTCTTCCGGAGTGATGCCGAACTTCCTGTAAACCATGCTCTTGCGGGATACGCCTACCAGTATTTTCCGCCCCGGGGAACATAATTTTCCAAGCTCCGACAGAAGCCGGTAATTCTGCTCCGCCGTCTTCGCGAAACCGAAACCGGGGTCGAGAATCCAGCCGTCTATGCCATTGGCTTCGGCCTTTTTCGAAAAATCATTGAAATAATCAAGCACATCGGCGGTGACGTCGCGGTAGTCTGTCAGGGACTGCATCGTAAGGGGATTCCCCCTCATGTGCATTGCAATGTATGCGAGTCCGAGCCTGCCGACTAGTGGGAGCATCTCGCCCTTGCGGTAGCTGGAGTCTCCTTCCATCCCTTCCCCCGCCGTGACATCATTGACAATGAAGTCTCCGATCAGGTCGTATGTCTTCCGGACGACAGAGGGCCAGTATGTGTCTACCGAGATGCGGATGTCCGGAAGCTCCCGGCGTATTGCCTTCAATGCCGGTTCAAGTCTAAGCCATTCCTCATCCTCTCCGACAGCCTCGGAGCCCGGTCTTGTGGAGCAGGCTCCGATATCGAGGATCGTGGCACCCTCTTCCGCCATCCTGACCGCTCTGGCGACGATTTTTCCGATATCGTCCCTGCCGTCTTCGCCAAGGCAGCGGCTTTCGCTGAAATATGAATTGTCCGTGAGGTTGATAATACCCATCACGTCGATGTTGCGCATGGTATCCATATAGAAAATTTTGCGCAAACTTAAGGAAAAATTCGATATATTTGTAATCCTAAAGTTAATTCTATGCTGATTGTTATCGAAGGACTTGACGGCTCCGGGAAGTCCACCCAGGTCAAAAGGCTCAGGAAATATCTGGAGTCACTCGGCAGGCCGTTGAAATACATCCATTTCCCGAGATATGACGCACCTGTCTACGGGGATCTCATCGGTAAATTCCTGCGCGGGGGATTCGGATCCATAGATGCCGTCCATCCCCAGCTGGTGGCATTGCTTTATGCCGAGGACAGGCGGGCCGCGGTCCCGGAAATGCTTGACGCTCTCAAGGACGGCGGAATCCTCCTGCTGGACAGATATGTCTATTCCAACATAGCCTACCAATGTGCCAAGGTGGCCGACGAGGCCGGGAGAGAGGAACTCCGCAGATGGATAAGGGATACGGAATACGGCGATTTCGGCCTGCCTGTCCCGGATCTCAATATCTTCCTGGACGTGCCTATCGGCTTCGTTGAGGAGAAGCTCGAGTCGCCAAGGAACGGAGATGACAGGGGATATCTGGAGGGCCGCGGCGACATCCATGAGGCGGACATCGAGTTCCAGAAGAGGGTGCGGGACGTTTATCTTCGCCAATGCGGGGAGGATCCCGGATTCATGAGGATTGACTGCAGCGACAGCGAGGGGCGCATGCTTCCGCCGGACGACATCTTCTCATCCATTGTTTCGGCAATCAATACCCTCTGACGGCAATGAAAAAGATTACCAAAAGATTCTGCGCCAAGATACTGGGCTTCGTTTTCTTCGTTTCCGGAATCCTGAAGCTCATGGACCCTACCGGTACCTCCCTGATTATCAGGGAATATATGAATTTCTTCCATATGGGGTTCGCTGCGCCTGCCTCATTCGTTCTCGGGGAGTTTTTCGCATTGGCTGAAACATTCTGCGGAATCCTGCTTGTCACCGGCGTTTTCCGCAAGCTGACGGCCTGGGTCGTTACAGGGATGATGGGATTTTTCACCGTCATAACCCTGATATTGTGGATTTTCAATCCTGCGATGGATTGCGGCTGCTTCGGAGAGGCCATACATCTGACCCATTTCCAGTCATTTGCCAAGAATATCCTGCTTTGTGCGCTGATGCTTGCGGCCTTCCTTCCATACAGGGACTTCGGCAGTCCGTCCAGGAAAAAGTATGTGACATTGTGCCTTGTCGGGCTGGCGGCGATTGCCTTCGGAGTCTATTCCGCAATTTACAATCCAATGCTCGAACTGACCCCGCGGGGGACGATTATGTGGCCACCTTCATCTATGAGAAGAACGGCCAGCGAGGCGTGTTCACCCTGAACAGGTTGCCTGACTCCACCTGGACCTTCGTGGAGGCGCGCACGATAGCGAAGGAAGACAATATTGCGGAGAGCGATTATCCGGAACTCGCATTCAGGGATGCCGATGGGAATTACAGGGACAGCCTTGCCGCTCAAGGCAATGTCATCGTCATTTCCGTCACGAATCCGTCTGCCGTTTCCGGGAAAAGATGGAGGAACGTGGCTGAAACTGGCGCATCAGCTGTCGAGGCCGGCTTCAGATTCATCCTCCTCGCATCGAGCAGTATGGATAAACTTTCCGGCAGCATTTCCGCCTCCGGCATTTCCGGCGAGCAGGCAGACTTCTTGTTGAGGAATGCCTATATATCTGATTACAAGACACTTGTGTCGCTTAACAGAAGCAATGGCGGCGCAGTCTATTTCAATGACGGCAATCTGATAGAGAAATGGTCCGGGGCTTCGCTTCCGGACCTGAAGGATCTCAAGCGGAGAATCCGTCAGGACAGCACAGAGGTGATGCTCAAGTCGGACAGCAGGGGAAGGCTGAATTTCCAGGCCTTCATGCTGTATTCGATCTCCCTGCTTCTTCTAGTGTAAATAATTGATTATTATAATAATATGAAAGGAGTATATATTTTTCTGGCAAACGGCTTCGAGGAGACCGAGGCTTTGGCTCCGCTTGACATTCTCAGGAGAGGCGGAGTGGACGTTAAGACCGTATCTGTCCATCGGGACAAGTATGTGACCGGTTCCCACAAGGTTACCGTGGCTGCCGATCTTACCTATGGCGAGTTCAAGGCCGAACTGGAACTGGAAGGCACCGACAGCAATGACGTTATGATCTTCCCGGGAGGCATGCC
>SFPH01000275.1 GCA_004552115.1 Bacteroidales bacterium | reverse complement strand
ATCGCCGCTTCGTCGAGAGCCTTTCCTCCTATGCGAGAATGTTTCTCGGACAGATGGATAAGCCGGATGTCTTCTGCATTATGCCGTAGCCGTGCATCGGCTCCTGCAAAGCCAGAAGGATGTAGAATATGGATTCCGTCAATGCTGATGTTGATGTGTTCATATATCGTCTGACATTATATCGTATGACGATGCAAAGATAGGCTATATATTTTAGTTTTGCAAATTCCTGGCGTTTTTTGGAGATGAGCGATATAAAACTTCGGTACAGGCATTATTCGGAAGTCTTTATTAACAGTTGATTATTGTTTTTTAATAATTACATTTGCGTAAAATGGATTCTAATGAATAATCCTCGGGCTGAATCTCCGGAAAATTTCTAACTTTGCCTCATTGCCATCGGCGGCAGAATAGCAAAACAGAGACAATATGAGAGCAGCAATATACGGAGCAGGTTCCCTCGGGACCATTCTTGGGGCATTCATAACCCGCAATGGAGGTCAGATTGAGCTGATAAACAGGAACAGGGCTCATATCGAAGCCCTGCGTAAGGACGGGGCACGTGTTGTCGGCACCATTGAATTCACACAGCCGGTCACCGCATACACCCCTGACCTTATGAGCGGTACTTACGACATCATTTTCCTGATGACCAAGCAGCAGCACAATGACGAGGTGGTCACCTTCCTAAAGGATTTCCTTGCGGAGGACGGAGTAATCGTCACACTGCAGAACGGACTTCCCGAACTTGGCATCGGGGAAATAGTGGGACCGCAACGGGTACTGGGATGTACTGTAGCCTGGGGCGCTACTATGCTCGGGCCTGGCGTATGCGAGCTGACGAGTTCCCCTGACTCGCTCACATTCTCGCTTGGAAGCCTCGAAAAGGAGGGCGATGCCAGGATTCCTCAGGTCAAGGCCCTTCTGGAGAAGATGGGACACGTTGAGGTGGACGGGAACTTTCTTGGCAGCAGATGGAGCAAACTTCTCATCAATGCTTCGTTTTCAGGCATGAGCGCCGTGCTCGGAACAACCTTCGGCGAGGCGGCCGGAAACAGGGCCTCGCGCAGGATAATCCAGTCCATAATCAAGGAGTGCATTGATGTGTGCGCTGCGGCCGGAATCCGCATTGAGCCAGTCCAGGGCAAGGATATTGTCAAGCTCCTCGATTTCCACGGTCCACTGAAGAAGGCCTTATCCTTCTTCATAATTCCCATAGCGATAAAGAAACACGCCCGTCTGAAGGCAAGTATGCTTCAGGACCTTGAGCACGGGAAATTGACCGAGGTCGATGCCATAAACGGCGTTGTCAGCGCATTCGGCCGCAAGGCGGGCATTCCTACCCCGATGAACGACAAGGTCGTGGAGATAATCCACCGCATTGAACGGGGTGAACTTCGCGCCAGCCTCGACAATATCCGCGAGTTCTGACACCCGGACTTTCAATCTTGTCCGGAAAATTCATATATTTGCAGGCATCCGGATTTGTTATGAAAAGAAGCGCTCTGACAGTATTGCTGATTATGCTGACCGGCCTGGTGATTCAGGCATTCGCGGGATATTTTCCTGCGGAGGCTTTCGCATTCCCGGTCAATGCCGCCGTCCTCTTTGCGGTGCTTGCGGGACTATGGGTGCTGTGGCGTGAGAAACCTGGCGGGGCGGTTTGCAGATGGCTTGCGTCCGGAAATACCAGCATTGCCCTCATTGCCGCTTTTCTCATTTGCTGCCTCATTCTCGGACTGACAGGACAGGATGCGGATGCGGCTTCGTTTCCGGGCTTTGGTAACGTGCGGAGGACCTGGTGGTTCATACTCATTTCCATTGCATTGATGGCGAATCTCTTCGTGGTGATCCTGAGCCGTAGGAAAAAGGGTATCCGTTTCATTGTCAATCATATAGGAGTGCTCATGGCCCTCATAGGCTGTTTCTTCGGGGCCCCGGACCATACCGTGTCCAGGGCAATAGTTTCCGGGGAGGCTGTCCATGAGGCTGTCGGGGAGAATGGAGAGATCGTCCCACTGCCTGCGGCAATGAAATTGGATGATTTCAATGTGGAACTGGACCAGCGGGGAAATGTGCGGAATTACAGGGCTCTCATCGACGTGGACGGGAAA
>SFPH01000036.1 GCA_004552115.1 Bacteroidales bacterium | reverse complement strand
CCTCCGGACATTACAAGCACTTCGTGTCCTTCGCTGAAAAGGCTTTCTATCAGGGGAACAGCTTCGATTTCATAATCTCCGGCGGTATAATTCTCCGTCACGCTGCGGCATTGGATGAAATAATGCTTCACGGCGGCAAGCTGTGAAGCATCCGGGACGGCAGTCCCTATTGCCATTTCCCTGTATATCTGTCTCGAGTCGCAGGATATCACCGGCGAGCCGTACTTCAAGGCGAGACTGATGCTGCAGTCAGTCTTCCCCACAGCGGTAGGCCCTGTGACAATGACGAGTTTCCTCTTCATCTGCTGAACCGGGAGCGGCCTAGAGAGTCAGCTCCTCTGAACCGTCGAAGATGATGTCCTCTTCGTCGTCCATCACCTTGTCCTTTACATCATCGTCGTCGTCGTCATCATCCTCCTCGAGGTCAATGTCTTCGAGGTCGTCATCGTCTCCTTCGGCATCCTTGCCCCAGCCGGGGTTCTCTCCCGGCAGATGCTTCTGCTCGTCCGGAAGGTCCTCGTAGGCCACGTAGCCATTCTCGAAGGCTTCCGGATCCGGGCCCTTCTGCTCCACGAGAGCGGGATAGATTCGTCCTGGCACAGGCTCGACCTCTCCCTCGTATGTCACGATGACACTCTTCCTGTCTGTGGCATTGTAGAAATAGCAGAATGAGGCTATGCCTTTCTTCACGGTGTCGGCCACGCTCACCTCGTCTGCGGCTCCGGCCCCGAGGTCGAACATTCCGTATCTGGCCACGAGCTCGCCATCCGCGTCCAGGCCTTTGAACTGGATCAGCTGGTCGTGAGGGAAGTTCATGTCGTCCCTCATTATCTTGTGGAATTCATAAAGCGTAGTTGTGGATTTCAGCTCATAAACGCGCGCGAAACCCTTTATTCCCGGAAGGGATACTCTGAATTTGAGAATCATATCGGTTGAAAAGCTAGTTGTTGCGGGACCGAGTCACCGGCCCGATTTGCGGATGCAAATTTACAAAATATTTCTTTTCCATTGCATAATCTCCCGCTTTTAACTAATTTTGAACTCATGGAAGACGGAGTATCGCAGATAATTGATACATACAGAAGCATTGCCGGTCCGTCGGAAGGCCTTTTCAAGGACAACGGAAGCCGCTTCATCGCCCTTGCCTACCCGGTGGAGACCGAGGATGAGGTCAGGGATATCGTCGCCTCCCTGAAGAAGGAATACCACGACGCCCGCCATCATTGCTATGCATACAGAATCGGCTGGAAAGGCGAATCGTTCCGTGCCAATGATGACGGAGAGCCTTCTTCCTCTGCCGGCCGCCCCATTCTCGGACAGATTGATTCCAATGGTCTCAGCGACATACTGATAGTCGTCGTGAGATATTTCGGCGGCATCAAGCTTGGGATACCCGGCCTGATACGGGCCTACAAGACCTCTTCCTCCGACGCCATCTCCAATGCTGAAATAGTGACCAAGATAGCCTCAAGGCGATATTCCCTGAATTTCGGATATATGGCGATGAACGATGTGATGAGGATGGTGAAGGATCTGGGCCTGGATCAGAAGGGGCAGGATTTCGGGACGGAATGCAGGCTGGACCTGTCGGTGCGGCTGTCTGCGGAAAAGGACTTCCTGGACAGGGTGTCGAAGATACAGGGCTGCTCGGTCACATGTAAGGAGTAATGAAAAACAACCACATTCTTGATGTAGCAAGGGAGTTCGAACAGGACAGGGAGCAGAATTTTCTTGCGGGCAAGGTCATAGCCTGCCTTTTCTTCGAGCCGTCCACCAGAACGAGACTGTCGTTCGAGGCGGCTGTCAATCGCCTGGGAGCCAGGGTGATAGGCTTTCCTGACGCCAAGAATACGAGTGTTTCCAAGGGAGAAACTCTCGAGGATACCATCAAGATCGTCTCCAACTATGTGGATATGATCGTTATGCGTCATCCGGTGGAGGGGGCTGCGGCCATCGCTGCCGGCGTTTCCCCGGTTCCTGTAGTCAATGCCGGAGACGGCGCCAACCAGCATCCTACCCAGACCCTCCTTGACATGTACACCATCCGCCAGACTCAGGGCACTCTCGACGGGCTCACCATCAATATGGTCGGTGACCTCAAATACGGCAGGACGGTGCATTCCCTCTCCGAGGCGATGTCGGATTTCGACTCCAGGTTCATTTTCACTGCCCCGGAAGAGCTGAGGATGCCTTCCAAATATCTCAAGTTCCTTGACAGCAAGCATATTCCATACGAGGAGACCACCTCTCTCGAGGATCATCTCAATGACTGCGACATACTCTACATGACCAGGGTCCAGCAGGAGAGATTCCCTGAGAAGGCAGATTACGAGAAGGTCAAGGACGTTTACGAACTGACTGCGGGCATGCTTTCCGGAGTGAAGCCGAACATGAGGATTCTCCATCCGCTTCCGAGAGTCACCGAGATCGCCACCGACGTGGATTCCACTCCATACGCATATTATTTCGAGCAGGCGCGCAACGGAATGTATGTCAGGATGGCTGTCATCTCCTATCTTCTAGGTTACAGATAGCACAGCGGCGGCGAAGTTTGGTTTATTGCCGGATTAGTCGTACATTTGTGTTTCATTTCGAAAGCATTGCTATGACAATCGAAAGATAATTACTAACAAATTAAACTAGAATAATGGCCAGATTTTTTGATCCGCCTGCACAGAAGCCGCTGCTTCCGTCAGAAAAAATTCCCAAGGTTTACAATTCAATGAGGTGGAAGGTCTTCCTCGGTGCCTTCCTCGGCTATGCCGGTTATTATCTTGTCCGCAAGAATCTTTCGCTTGCGGCTCCTGGAATGATAGAGAACGGGCTTCTTGACAAGGCCGGAATCGGTATCGCGATGTCCGCAGTGTCCATCGCCTATGCATTCAGCAAGTTCATAATGGGCAGCATCTCGGACCGCTCTGATGCGAGGAAATTCCTCGTGGTGGGACTGATGCTTTCCGCATTGATGATGATCATCACCGGAGTAATACCTTACAGCCCGTCCACGCCTGCGCTCAACATCGCAATCGTCTTCGTGCTGATGCTCGTGGTGGGATGGCTTTCCGGAATGGGCTGGCCTCCTTGCGGACGTATAATGGCGCACTGGTTCAGCCAGAATGAGAGAAGCTTCAAGATGTCCGTGTGGAATACCTCACATACATTCGGAAGCGGTTCGCTCGGCCTTCTTGCCACAGCTGGAATGTCATTGGTGGTATTCTTCGGGATGCCTGCGGCCTCGGCCTGGAGGGGAGCCTTCATTCTCCCTGCCGTGGTGGCACTCATCATTGCCGCCGTATGCTGGTGGCTCATCAGGGATACGCCACAGTCCTGCGGCCTCCCTTCCATCAATGAGTACAGGAAGGACTATTCCGGAGTGAAGTCCAAGGTCAAGGATACCGAGAAGATTCCTTTCAAGACTCTCTTCATCGACTATATTTTCAAGAACAGGCTCCTCTGGGTAATCGCATTCGCCAATGCCTTCGTATATATGGTACGCTACGGCGTGGGCGACTGGGCTCCGATCTATCTTCAGGAGTCGGGCCTCATGACGGCTGAGCAGAGCAATCTGGCATTCTCGCTCCACAACTATGCGGGAATTTTCGGAACCATCATCTGCGGATGGATCTCTGCACGCTTCTTCAAGGGAAGATGCACACCTCCGAACGTGATTTTCATGAGCATAGTCCTCATCGGAACCCTGCTCTACTGGCAGGCAGGCAACATTGCCGGAATGTTCGCGGAGGTAGGGAGCGAGGCTTATCTGTCACTGGCCAAGGGCTTGATATTCTTTGCGTTGATAATCGTGGGATTCTGCATCTACGGCCCGGTTGCCATGATAGGCATCCAGGCGCTGAATCTGGTTCCGAAGAATGCTGCCGGCACCGCTGCCGGATTCGTGGGCCTCTTCGGCTACCTCTTCGGCGATGCCATACTCTCCAAGATTCTCATGGGTGGGGTGGCCCAGCATGCAGGCTGGCAGATGACATTCCTCATGCTCGCAGTCGCCAGCGCCCTCGCCGTGCTTCTCTGCGCATTGACCTGGAAATCTGAAAAGACAGTAACTGAATAAAATAGTATATGGAAATAGGAACCAACAAGGTGGTCGAGCTGAGCTATGAGCTCGAGGTTGACGGAAAGATTGTGGACAGGGCGGGGGAGGAAAGGCCGCTTGACTACATCCACGGGACGAAAATGCTGCTGCCCAAGTTCGAGAGCGAACTGGAGGGCAAGACGGCCGGGGATTTGTTTGAATTCACATTGACCCCTGAGGAGGGATATGGTGAATATGATCCGAAACTGGTCGTGGAACTGCCCGAGACAGCGTTCTCCATCAACGGGGAGGTACAGAGGCAGATGCTTTTCGTCGGGAATATGATTCCTATGCTCAACTCCGCCGGAATGGTGGAGAGGGGTGTCGTGAAGGAACTCAGGGATGGTGTCGTGGTGATGGACTTCAATCACCAGATGGCCGGAAAGACATTGAATTTCAAGGGCAAGGTCATTTCCGTAAGGGAGGCTACCGACAAGGAGCTGACCGAGGGCCTGCACGGTGAATATCTCCCTCACGACTGCCATTGCTCCGGAGGCTGCCATGGTGGCTGTCACGGAGAGGATGGCTGCGGCTGCGGCGAGGAAGGAGGCTGCGGAGGTGACGGCTGCGGCTGTCATCACGAGGAAGGTCACGAAGGCTGCTGCCACGGGGAAGGCCACGGGGAAGGCGAAGGCTGCTGCCACCACGGAAATTAATCGGCAATGCACACCGCCATTGTCATACTGAACTGGAATACAGTCGATTATCTCAGACAATTCCTGCCTCCGCTGGTAGAATCGACGGAGGGGGAGGACGCTGAGATAATTGTCATTGACAATGCCTCCTCGGACGGCTCGATGGAGATGATGGAGAAGGAGTTTCCCGACATCAGGACCATCAGGCTGGACCGGAATTACGGCTTCACGGGCGGCTATGACAGGGGACTGGAAGCGGTCGATGCGGACTGCTTCATTCTCCTGAATACGGACGTCGAGGTGCCGTCGGACTGGCTGGGCCCGATTCTCAGGACGATGGAGAACTGCCCGGAAGTCGGGGCCTGCTCCCCGAAAATCATGTCGTGGCATGACAGGGATTCATTTGAGTATGCAGGTGCGGCGGGGGGCTACATCGACAGCCTGGGCTTTCCGTTCTGCCGGGGAAGGGTGCTGGGAATGATAGAAAAGGACAATGGCCAGTATGACAATGCCGCAGATGTGATGTGGGCCAGCGGGGCCTGCCTTGCCGTGAGAAGCAGTCTGTTCCGAAGGCTGGGAGGCCTGGATGACCGTTTCTTCGCCCATATGGAGGAAATCGATTTCTGCTGGAGGCTCCAGCTGGAGGGATATGCGGTCAGAATCGTGCCTCAGTCCAGAGTCTGGCACATAGGCGGAGGAACATTGCCTCAGACATCACCGAGGAAGTTGCAGCTGAATTACCGCAACAACCTGCTTATGCTGCAGAACAATCTGGCCCGCACCTTTGCCATAGAGCTGTGCAAGGCAGGGAAGAGCACGGCAGAAGCTGCCGGCAGGGCCTGCAGGAAGGCGCGTAGACGGATATTGCTGAGGATGACGGTGGACGGGATTGCCGCCGCTGCATATCTGCTGAAGGGCAGTGCCGCCTCTTTCATGGCTGTTGTCAGGGCACACTCGGAGTTCAGGGAACTGGGCCGCTGGCCTTCCCGGCAGGAAGTGCAGGCCTTTGCCGAAGTTCATTCCGATTCGGAGGTGAAGGGCATCATGCCGGGGAGCATAATCCTGAAGGCATTGGTGCACGGAAGAAGAATATTTGAAAAATTGAACTCGCTATGCAGATAATCATTGAAGGAGCCGGCGAAGTAGGCTCCCATCTCGCCAAGATGCTCAGCAACGAGGCCAATGACATCACAGTCATCGACTGCGATGCGGACAGGCTGGCCCGACTCAGAAGTGCGGCTGATGTGGTGACAATGACTGGAAGCCTCTCATCCATCAAGGTGCTCAGGGATGCCGGTGTGGAGAATGCGGACCTGTTCATAGCCGTGAATCCGGCAGAGTCCCAGGACGTCAACATTGTCAGCGCCCTTCTTGCCAAGAGACTGGGCTGCAGGAGGGTATGTGCGAGAATCAATGATGAGGAGTATCTTTCCTACGACAACAAGTTCCTGTTCACCGAGATGGGAATAGACATGATGTTCTATCCGGAGAAGATTGCCGCGGGGGAGATTACCGAGATTCTGAAGCGGACGGCATCCACCGATTCCATGGATTTCGCCAGGGGAAAGCTCCAGCTCGCCGTGTTCAAGCTGGAGGACGATTCTCCGGTGATGGACATGAAGATTTCCGAGTTTGCGGCTGCGATGGGCGTGCCTTTCAGGGTGGTCTGCATCCAGAGGGACAATGTCACGATGATGCCGAAGTTCGATACCAGGCTCAGATATCACGACCTTGTGTTCATCATCACGACCAGGGACGGAATCGGCCCGATGATGGACTTCCTCGGCAAGACCAATGTGGAAATCCGGAATGTCATGATTCTTGGAGCCAGTGCCGTGGGAGAGATGGTGGCCAACGGAATCTGCAGGCAGGTCGAGACAGTGAAGGTCATCGACTCCGACAGGCGGAGATGTATGGAACTCAGCGAGAATACTGATGACAACGTGCTGGTGGTCAATGGAGACGGACGTAACTCCGACTTCCTCCAGGAGGAGAATATCAGGGATTTCGACGCATTCGTCGCAGTCACGGGAAATGACGAGGCGAACATCCTCGCCTGCGTGGTGGCGAAGAGATTCGGAGTCGGAAAGACGGTGGCGGAAGTCGAGAATATCGAGTACATAAGGCTGGCTGAGGAGATGGGCGTGGATACGGTCATCAACAAGAAGCTCATCACTGCCGCCAAGATTTTCAAGATGACCCTCAGCAACAAGGTCAGATTCGTGAAATACATGAGCGGCACCGATGCCGAAATCCTCGAATACATAGTGGCTCCGGACAGCCTGATCACGCGCAAGCCGTTGAAGGATACGGATTTCCCGAAGGAGGCCATAATCGGCGGCATCATCAGGGGCAACGAGTCCCTGATCGCTGTCGGGGACACGTTGATAGAGCCGTATGACAGGGTGGTCGTTTTCGCATTGCCGAAGGCGGTCAAGGAAGTTGACAGAATGTTCAGATAGAAGATGGCTAGTTATCTCCAGATCGAGAATATCAGCAAGAGCTACGGTCCGAAAGTGCTCTTCGAGAACATTGGCTTCAATATAAACGAGGGGGACAAGATTGCCCTCATTGCCCCGAACGGTACCGGCAAGTCCACATTGCTCCGTATTCTGGCAGGCAAGGACAAGTCCGACTCCGGCGGGAAAATCACCTTCCTCCGCAATATCAGCATTGCCTTTCTGGAGCAGGAATATGAGTTTGACCCGGAGAAGACGGCATTCCGCCAGGTCATTGATGACAGTGCGGCCTATATGGAAGGTCTGGATGAGGACGGGATTTTCGCCTACGAACTCAGGGTGAACAAGTTTCTCTCCAATTTCGAGGTGGGCAGGGACAGCCTGATGAAGAATCTTTCGGGAGGAGAGGTGAAACGTGTGGCCCTGGCCAGGATGCTTGCCTCTGATGCCGATTTCTTCATAATGGACGAGCCTACCAACCATCTGGACATCAACGCTATAGAATATCTGGAGAATTATCTGGGCCATTCCCGCAGCACCCTGCTGATGGTCACTCACGACCGTTATTTCCTCGACCGGGTCTGCAACACTGTGCTTGAGCTTGACCACGGCTCTGTCTATGTCTACAGGGGCAATTACCAGAACTTCCTGGAGAAGCGGCAGGAGAGAATCGACAACTACAATGCCGAGACTGCCAAGGTGAACAACATCCTGCGCCGCGAGCTGGAATGGATTCACGCCTCTCCCTGCGCCAGGACCGGCAAGGCCCGTTACAGGATCAATGCCTTCCACGAACTGAAGGAGAGGGCTGAGCAGGTCTATCGTTCGGGGAAAGTCAGCCTGGAGTCGATGGGACAGGGTTCCCGTCTGGGCAACAAGCTTTTCGACTGCCATAACCTCAGTTTCAGATACGGGAATGACGTATATCTCGACGGATTCACCTATAATTTCCAGCGTTTCGAGAGAGTCGGCATAGTCGGCCGCAACGGCTGCGGAAAATCCACCTTCCTCAATATCCTCATGGGCAACATTCCGGAGGACGGAACCCTGACCGGAGTCATCGAGAGGGGAGAATCCCTGAAAATCGGCTATTACAGGCAGTCGGGAATGCAGTTCAACGAGGACCAGACCGTGATGGAAATCGTCCAGGACACGGCCCTGCTGAACCAGTTCCTCTTCAGCCGGGACATGTTCAACACGAAGGTGGCCAAGTTGTCCGGAGGCGAGCGCAGAAGGCTCTATCTCATGACAATATTAATGAAGAACCCGAATCTTCTCATTCTCGACGAGCCTACCAACGACCTGGATATCGTGACCCTGGATGTGCTGGAGGAGTATCTGAAGGATTTCAAGGGCTCATTGATAATAGTATCCCACGACCGTCATTTCCTCGACAGGCTGGTGGACCATCTCTTCGTCTTCTGCGGGGACGGGGTGGTGAAGGACTTCATCGGCTCATACTCCGAATACAATGAGTATATCAAGGAATATGAGGCCGGAAAGCGTCAGGAGGAGCGTGTCCGGGAGAAACCGAAGCCATCCAGGCCGGAGGCTCAGCGCAAGAAGAAGCTCTCCTACAGGGAGCAGCGTGAGCTGGAGCAGATAGAGAAGGATCTGGAGATTCTCGGCAATGAGAAAAAGGAGCTTGAAGCCAAACTTGCCGGAGGCGCATTGTCATATGACGAACTTCAGGCCGCATCGGCCAGATTCGGGGAATTGTCAGCCATTCTCGACGAGAAGGAGATGCGCTGGC
>SFPH01000274.1 GCA_004552115.1 Bacteroidales bacterium | reverse complement strand
GAGGAAATAGCCTTCCTTGTACGGAACCGTAGGGATAAGCAGCCTTCCGATAGTGTGCAGAGCCGCCTTGAGCCACCAGAACTTCTTCATATCCATATAATAGGCAAGGGTCTTGAGCGGCATTGCCCCGCGCATCACCTCCATCGGAGCCTTGCTCACGAAGCCCGCAGAAAGCACAATGGCGTGGACCCCGAGACGTTCAAGTTCTTTAGCAACCTCCAGACACTCAGCCCTCTGCATTCCTCCCTTGAAGCCGTCATGCATATTCATCTTGACAATGACACCCATATCATCCCCCGCAGCCTTCATCACCTCCGTTATGACAAGGCGCATGAAACGCATCCTGTTCTCAAGGGAGCCTCCGAACTCATCCTTGCGGTGATTCGTGTATGGAGAGAGGAACTGGCTGATGAGATATCCGTGTCCGCAATGAATCTCCACGCAGTCGAACCCGGCCTCCCGGGCCAAGTTCACGGCATTGCCGAAATCACTTACCAGTCCGTGTATCTCATTGACTTTCAAAGCCCTTACAAATGTAGGAGAATACATGTTGAAACCTCCGCTGGCACCCACCGGCAGAGATCCGCAGGTGGACCTGTGGGTCATATTGCCGCAATGTCCGAGCTGGATCGAGGCCTTGGCGCCCTCGGCGTGGATTGCATCCGTAATCCTCTTCAGTCCCGGGACAATCTCCTTGCGCATCCAGAGCTGGCCCTTGAAGGAAAGTCCGGACTTCGCCACGGCGGCATAAGCCAATGTCGTCATTCCGACGCCTCCCCTGGCCACGGCCACGTGATAATCGTAAAGATCCTGGGAAGGACTGTTGTCATATGCCATATTCTCAAACGCAGCCGAGCGTATCACCCTGTTGCGCAATGTCACCGGACCTATCTTTACCGGCGTGAAAATCTTAGATTCTATTGCCATATATCGTTAATTTTCAATCATTTACCAAATAAAAGGCAGCATTCTTTTCACCTTCTTCACATCCAGTTCATCCGCAAACTCCACCTTGTATCTCTCGTAAATCCTCGCCGCCCTCGGAGCCAGGTTGGCGAATGTCCATACTGCAAAAAGGACACCTGCCCAGGACCAGGTCAGCAATGCGAAACCGCACCACTCCACGAATTCCCCGAAATAATTGGCGCTGGTGACATATCTGTACAGGCCCTTCTTCGGGAGATAATGCCTGGTGTCACCCGGCTTCCTGAGCCCTCTGATAATGGAGTCGGACTGGATGTTGATGAACATTCCGGAGAGGAAGACAATGGTGCCGGCGATGAACTGCGGGGTCTTCAGCCACTCCAACGTATAGTATTCAGGCTCAGATACATAGAATATCCATCCTCCCTGCATTCCGGCATTGAGAAGATTGAAGGCCACAGCCATCAGAATGATGGAGAGGGGCATTTTGCCATTGCCCCGGATCAATGCCGGGAAGATGAAGGACCTCTGGAAATAATGCAATTCGAAAAGCAGGAAGAATGCCAGACGGGCAATGTCGCCCCGCCTTCCGGAAAACCACCAGAGGGCCAGCATTGCGAAGAAAACCGGGGACTCCATAAGAACCCAGCCGAGCCTGTTGTTCACAGCCGGTCCCCATTTCTTCGTATAGAACTTGCCATAGCCCGCATCAATGAAGAAGAGGACTATGAACACCGGCACGGCAGTTATCGCCATTGCCAGCAGAAAAATATCAAATCCGCTCATAACAGACCGCAAATTTACGAAATCTCCGTAAACTACGTGCTGCGAGCGGACTTATTGACAATAATTATGTCCTTATTTACCAATAAGGGCTATTTGCCGCTGACCTTCACCTTCTTATGTGACAGACGGCTCTTCTCCGCCCTGAAGCCCATCACGTGGCTTTCGATGGAAGCGTCGATGTTGCTGGTAAGCTTGGACTCATCGTGACTCGACACGGCCTCCAGGAAATCGCAGACGAGAGCCATGTCTCCGCCGCCGTGACCTGAGCCACGGTACTCCGGAATATCGGCCAGCTTCTTGTCCCAGATGAGTTTACGGTCGCTGCGGAACTCATATACGGTGAATGTCGTGCCGTCTCCCTCAATGTAGCCGGTAGTTCCCATCACCCTGGTCCTGCGTCCGCCGTAAGGAGTGAAGGC
>SFPH01000035.1 GCA_004552115.1 Bacteroidales bacterium | reverse complement strand
TTCAACTTATTTCTTCTCTGCCGGTGCGGCCTTGGCGGCTTCAGCGGCTGCCCTGGCGGCTGCGGCGCGGGCCCTGATAATGCCCATCACCTTGACCTTTCCCTGGCGTATGATGTCGAGAAGAGGAATGTATGCAGGACAGCTGTAGAGACAGCAGCCGCATTCGATGCAGTCCTGGACGGCATTCTGCTCGAGAGCCTCCGCATTGTCCACGAGGGTGAGCTTCCTGAGGAGGAACGGCTCAAGCCCCATAGGGCAGGCCTGCGAGCATCTTCCGCAACGGATACAGTTCGTCTGAGGCTGACGCTCAGTCTGGGCTGCGGTCAGGAAAAGCAGGGCTGAAGTTCCCTTGAGGGTCGCTGCATCAAGATTGGCGATTGCCTTACCCATCATAGGGCCGCCGCTGATTACCTTCACGGCATCCTCCGGCATTCCGCCGGCCTGCTCGATAATGAAGGAAATCGGTGTCCCGACACGGACGAGATAATTGTGCTGCCTGTCCATAGGGAGGCAGTCTCCGGTGACGGTCACTGAGTTGTCCACAATCGGCCTGTTCTTCTGGACTGCGTCATAAACTGCCAATGCGGTGGCAACGTTCTGAACCACAGCACCCACATCAATCGGAAGGGCTCCTGAAGGAACCTGGCGGTGCATGACTGCGTCAATGAGCTGTTTCTCACCACCTTCCGGATATTTCTTGAGAAGGCTGAGAACCTCTATTCCATTGAACTTCGGAGACTTGGCCTTGAGAGCGGCCAGAACCTCGCTGATATGGGCGATGGCCTCAGGCTTGTTGTCCTCGATTGCAATGGTAGCCTTGTCCACTCCGAGAACCTGCTTGATGATGGCTGTTCCGATGACCACCTGCTCCCCTTTCTCGAGAAGGGTGCGGAAGTCGGATGTAAGATAAGGCTCACACTCGCAGCCATTGATGATCAGCATCTCACATTTCTTGCCCGGAGGAGGGGAAAGTTTAACGTGGGTAGGGAATGTGGCTCCGCCAAGTCCGACGATGCCGCCGAGCTTGATCTTGTCCATAATCACCTTGTTGTCATCTGTAAAATCGGTGATGAGGGTATCTGTAGTGTCGATTCCCTCTGCCCACTCGTCGCCTTCGACCTGAATCTCGATGCAGGTCTGCATATTGCCGGCGAGATCCTTCCTCGGACCGATGGACTTCACGGTTCCGGAAACTGAAGAATGTATGTAAGCGGAAACGAATCCGCCCGGCTCTGCGACCGGCTGTCCGACCTTGACCTTGTCCCCGGGAGCCACAATCGGCTTGGCCGGAGCTCCGATATGCTGGGATACGGAGATATACACTGTCGGAGGTATAGGAAGCGCCTCAATGGCGCAGTCGCGTGAAATCTTGCTGTCAGCAGGATGCACACCGCCTATTGAAAAAGTTCTTCTCATATTGTTTTCCTCCTTATTCTTTTACGGTTGGTTTGGCCTCGGCCTCGACTGGCCTTGCTGTCTCCACAGGCTTTGCGGCCGGAGCGGCATCGGCAGGAGCAGGCTTCGGAGCAGCGGCAGGGGCTGCAGGCTTAGGGGCCGGCTTGGCCTTCTCCACCGGCTTAGGGAAGTTCACGTCGTGGATGGCACCGGTAGGACAAACGGCCACACACTTGCGGCAAAGCTTGCACTTCGCATAGTCAATGTATGCCACATTGTTCTCAACCACAATGTTGCAGGCCTTGCGGGCAACGGCTCCCTTGTCCCTGTTGATGCAGGACACATAAACCCTGAGGCCGCGGATTCCCTTGCCCCTGAGCTCGATAACGCCCTTAGGACAAGCCTTTGCACAGGCCCCGCAGGCAACGCACCTGCTCTCGTCCACAACCGGAAGTCCGGTCTCCTCATTCATCGAGATGGCACCGAACTGGCAGGCCTCCACGCAGTCTCCGCAGCCGAGACAGCCGAATGCGCATCCGGTGTCGCCGGCATAAAGCGAAGCCTTGACCTTGCAGGACTTGTATCCGTCGTAGTCATTGGTCTTAGGCCTGTTGGCGCAGCTTCCGTTGCAACGGACGACAGCCACCATAGGAGCCTTCTCCGCCACTTCATAACCGAGAATGGAGGCTACCTTCTTCATGACGTCGTTTCCGCCTACAGGGCAGAAATTGGCGCTGAGGTCAGAAGCCTTGACGGCGGCCTCGGCGAAAGCGCGGCAGCCCGCGAATCCGCAACCGCCGCAATTGGCGCCCGGCATCACCTTCTCCACCTCGTCAATCCGTGGATCTTCTTCCACCTTGAACCTTTCGGCAACAAGGTACAGGACAACCGCCAGGACGAGTCCCAGAACGGCGATTATCACTACTGTCCAAATAATTGTTGAAGTCATTTCTTATAAGTTATGTTTGTTTTCCTTGATTACTCTGAACTCGTACTCCTTCCCGATGCGGTCCCTGAAAAGATACAGGACCACATAGTAGAGAGCCATTGTGCCAAGCCCGACACCTCCTGAAAGCAATGCCCCGCATCCTGCGAAGGACATCGGGACACATACAGCAATGAGGAGGACTACAGGCAGGAAATAAGCAAGAAGTGCGGCCTTCAGCCCCATGGAAGGGGAAAGCAGCACCTCAACTTCCTCTCCTGCAACATATTTCTCTCCGGGGGCCGGTCTCACGTCCACAGTCTTTATGGTCGATTCCGACATACTGCACATTGAGGCGGCCTTGCAGGAAGAGCAGGCTGACCGGGACACAATCTCCACCGTCAGACTGTCCTGCGACACTGACACCACCCTGCCCCTGTGAGCTATCTCAGTCCCTTCAGCCATAATTATCTATTCTCTTCAATCAACGAGTCGAACGGATGTTTCAGATTCTTCCATCCCGTCAGCCTTCCGCTCGCCACTCCCACCTTCAGTGGAGCCTCGAAACAGATAGGAATTCTGTTCTCGTCATCGGACACCCAGACGGACATGTCCGTATCTCCGGAGAACACCTCGCCCGCCACCAGCTTGGCGGCGAACTTCATTGTCTTGACAGTGCCTATGCCCTTGACATACTTCTTCTCGCGGCCGAGCCATATGAAATACACGTTGGTGATGTCATTGTCAATGACGAATGTCATCGGATACTTCGTGTTCGGCTTGACCTTGCTGAAATTCATGTTCCGCGCCATATAGAAGAGAGCGGGAAGGTCGAAGGTGCAGTCAGTCAGGGGCAATGTCTCCGTCCAGGCTCCCCTCCTCGATGTCTCCAATGATGCAATAATCTGATGCTCAGCACCATCCCTGCGGTAGTCATAGTCATTCCTCGAATAATAACCGCCTTCACGGGAATCCCTGTAGAAGCGCTGCGGGACAATGCCGTCGCGCGAGAACCAGCTCTCGAACTGCTCCCTGACCTTGAAGAAGATGTCATAGAACCTGGCCGTGCGCCCGTAGACCTTTGAATGGAAAACGGGAACCCCGTTCAGGGTCAGCGTGTCCAGGGTGACATTGGCCTTGGCCACGTCCGCATTGATGGACTTCCACCTGTAATGTATCTCATAATCGAGCGACTCTCCCGGTCCGAATGCGAGCCTTTCCTCGTCAAGACTCCTGACGGGGATGCAGAAAGTGCCCTTGGACTGCCCTGAGACCGGAAATCCCGAGCAGAAAAGCATCAGCATTGAGACCATTATGAGAGCCTTTCCCGACATCATTGGAAACTGCTGTTTGAGAAATCATCCCCGGAAGGGAAAGGAGAGTAATCGGACTGTACCGAAGCCTCGCTGTTCATGGCGGACTCGAAGGTGCCCGAAGTATTCTCCACGAAACGGAGCTGGCCTCCCTTGAATCTCATCGGGATGGTGTCAATCTGGCCGTTCCTGTTCTTGGCAATGATGATCTCCGTATATTCCTTGTCCTCCACGGTGTCACCCAGGCCGATGGCGTCCGGCCTGTGCACGAAGAGTACGATATCCGCATCCTGCTCGATTGAACCCGACTCACGCAAGTCGCTGAGCATAGGTCTGTTGTTGCTGTTTGTCCTCTGCACGGAGTTTCGGGAGAGCTGGGACAGGGCCATGATCGGTATGTTCAGTTCCTTCGCAGTTCCCTTCAGCATCCTGGATATGGCGGCGACTTCCTGCTCCCTCATTCCCCTGAGTTCCGGAGGCCCCTGCATGAGCTGGAGATAGTCCACGACGATGAAACGCACTCCCTTGGAGCGGACAAGACGCTTGGCCTTGCTCCTGAACTCCGTAATGGAGATGCCCGGAGTATCGTCAATGTAGATGGGCGCCTTCGATATGGCCTTGAGACTGTAGTTCAGCTGATCCCAGTCCTGCGGGTCCATCTTTATACCTCCCTTGATCTTGTCTGCGGGAAGACCCGACTCGGTCGTTATGAGACGCTTCACCAGCTCGATGGCGGACATCTCCAGAGAGAAGATGGCCACCGGCATGTTGCTGTCAACCGCAGCGTTGCGGAGAACATTGAGGGCGAAGGCAGTCTTTCCGACCGAAGGACGGGCACCGAGTATTATAAGGTTGGATTGCTGCCATCCGAGAGTATATTTGTCCAGCGTCTCGAAGCCCGAAGGCACGCCGCTGATGCCGGACCTGGTCTGGAGAGCCTCCAGATCGTCGGTCGCTTCCTTGATGACAGACCCGATATCCCGGAAATCCCTCTTGACATTGTTGTTGATGGCGGCGTCAATCCTGCTCTGGGACATGTCGATGAGCTCATCGACATTGGCCCCGTCATCGAACGATCCCTTGAGAATCTCGTATGCGGCGGAAATCAGCTCCCTCTGGATGCACTTCTGCTTCAGGACCTTGACGTAGTATTCCACGTGAGCCGCAGCGGCAATCCTCTCCGTCAGGGAGACAAGGGCAAGGGTGCCTCCGACCTCGTCAAGCTTGCCCATCGCCTTGAGCTTCTCACCCACGGACAGCAGATCCAGGGCGACGTGCTCATTGACGAGCTTCGACATCGCCTCGAATATTGTCCGGTTCCTGGGTTCATAAAAGCAGTTCGGCTCAAGCTCCTCCATCACGTCCTCGACGCAATTCGCATCTATCAGAAGGGCTCCGAGCACGGCTTCCTCGAAATCGACGGCCTGAGGCGGCTTGTTTCCCTCCTCAGCCTCTATTGTATTGCTTACGATGATTCTGCCGCAATGCTCGCAGATGACGAGTTTCTTGTTGGATGCTATCTCAATGAGTCTCTGCGGAATGATCGTGTTGAAGCAGCCGCCGCAGGAGTCATTGTTGAACACGCTCACGACAGCAAGATGATTGCGCTCGCTGTTGCGGATGCGCTCATAGGCGCTCATTGTACGGGCATCTATCTTGGAAGCGCATACCTCGCGGGCTGCGAGAAGATCCTTCTCCTCCTTGGAAGTGGACTCGACGATGGTGGAAAGTTCCTCCTTCTTCGCCTTAAGATCCTCGTTCCTTACGGCAATGTCATCCTTGAGAGCCTGAAGTTCCTCCTTCTTCACGAGAATGGCTTCCTTGGTGTCAGTCACATTCTTCTGGGCAATCTTCCTGAGGAGCTCGTGGTTCTCGACCTCCTTTGAGAGAGAGTCGTACTCGCGGCTGTTGGCGATGCTGTCCATCTGTGACCTGTATTTGTCAATGGCGGCATCATATTCCACGATCTGGTTCTTGAAATTGGAAATGGAGGCATTGAAAGCCTCAATCTCTGCTGTAATCTGCGCAGCCTTCGCCTTCATCTCCGAAACTTCGCTCTCGAGATTGGCTACCTCTACCGGAAGTTCGCCGCGGAGCTGGAGAATCTTGTCAATTGCGGAATCCGCCTTCTGAAGCGCATACAAGGTGCGGAGCTTTTCCTCGACGGAAAGTTCCGAATCCGCAAAATTTTTCTGGATTGATACGAAAGTCTCCCTCTGATCAATCGGAGTCTCGACTTTCTTGAGTTTCTTGGCCATATTTGATATAATTATATAATTCGTTCATTATCAGTCAGATACACCTTACGGGGCAATTTTCCCGCAAATGGCGGCTCTTAAAGACTGCAAAGTTAGGAAATTTTTTCCTTATCAAAGAAAATAAAATATCCACGACATCCATCTCGCTCTCGAAATGCCCGATGTCCATTATCATGAAATCCCCGTCGATGAAGTAGTTGTGGTACGACACATCCCCGGTGACATAGAGCTGGGCTCCGGATTTCACCGCGGCCCCGATGAGGGATGAGCCGCTGCCTCCGCAGACTGCAATGCGCTTCACGGGCGAAGAGCATGGAAGGGAGCATCTCGCATGGTCCAGACCGAATTTTTCCTTGACCATCTTCACGGCCTCCCCTGCAGGCAGAGCCTCCGGAAGATTGCCTACTATTCCGAGACCCGTGCCGTCTCCATCCTCATCGAGAATACAGGTGTCCAGCAGTCCGAGCCTGGATGCCATCGCCCCGCTGACTCCGTCCGGAACCTTGTCGGCATTGGTGTGGGCTGCATAAACGGCTACCCCGGATCTGATGGCCTTGATTACCGCCCTGGTCACGGGATCATTCCCGTCAATCTTTTTCAACCCCCTGAATATCAGAGGATGATGGGTAATGACCATATCCGCTCCGGTCTCCACCGCCTCGTCAATGAGCTCAGGCGTGCAGTCGAAGCCCACGAGCACAGCCCGCACCTCGTCCTCGGGAGAGCCGATTGAAAGGCCGCTGTTGTCCCATTCTTCCTGCAGTGACAGCGGAGCAAATTCCTCGATGCAGGCAGCTATATCCTTGACTTTCATAATGATTCCCTGATTTCAACAAGTTGCTGGCGAATGTCCTTGAGATAGTTGAGCGCCTTCACGCGGGCCTCCACGCTCTTGCGCTCCGAAGCCATTTTCGATGCGGCTCCGGCAAGGGTCATCCCGTTGGACTTGACCAGCAGATGCACCTGCTTGAGGGTTTCCACATCCTCGGCCCTGTAGAGACGGTTGCCCTTGGCATTCCTCTCAGGCTTGATGAACTTTGAGAAGTAGTCCGACCAGAAACGGATGAGCGAGACATTCTCTCCGAGAATCTCCGCCACCTCACCGATTGAATAGTATAATTTTGACATGTATCAGAAGGGATAATCGTATTATTGACAGGACTAATCCATTGATTGTCCGGTGGTTGCAGCCAAGTATGCGGCTCTTGTATATTCCTCCGGGGAAAATGATGCGAAGAAGAAGTTCACCGGATCCAGCACCTCCCCGTCACGCCTCACCTCATAATGCAGATGAGGGGCGAACGAATTGCCTGAAATGCCCACTCCTGCCAGCTTCTTCCCTGCCTTGACCCTCTCGCCTTTCCTTACCACAATGTCCTCGAGATGTGCATAGACCGTCACATATCCGCCATCGTGGGTTATTTCCACGACATTGCCAAGGCCCTTGCCGGAACGCCTGACATCAGTGACCGTCCCGTCTGCCGCTGCAATCACCGGAGTTCCCTGGCCGACAATCAGGTCAATGCCGTCGTGCTGTGAAATCACCTTGTAGAAAGGATTGATTTTCTGACCGATGGAGGCTCCGACCTGGGCCGGCTTCAATCCCGCCACCGGCACAATCATCGGAGGCAATGCCCCCTTCCGGGAGGAAATGTCACCGAACACTTCCAGGAAGCCTGACTCTATTCCTGCCGCTGCAGCGGAAAGGGATGCGATTCTCCCCTCCGAATATCTTACAATGTCGCTGTCGGGTATGGAATCGTCTCCGAATGTGAAAGACATCCTGCCGAGCGGGTCCATCTCGGGCGCATCAGCATTGAAAAGTTTCTCGTATATGGCATTGTCCCTGGCCTCTAGACCCCTGACCACATCCTCAATCAGACGCTCCTTCTCCTGCATTTCCGGATACAGCTTCTCGTACATCCGGTTTTCCCGCTTCAGCTTCTTCTCCTCGTCGGTGGAAATCAGCAATGAAAAGCAGAGATAGTAGAAGGCTGCCATGGACAGGGTGGCAATGAGCCATTTGAGTGACGTCATCAGAATCCCCCTGACCGAATTCGTCACTTTCCTCAGCTTGAAATCCTTGTCAAATACGTACCTGCTCATCTCGAAGTCCCCCGTTTGAGAGTCTCCCTGAAGTTCTCCTCCGTGATGTTCTCAGATTCGGCGGAAGACTTGGCCACCATTGACCTGTATTCGTCGAGCGGCATTCCCATATCGAAGTAGTTGTACGGATTGACATATCTGCCGCGGTAAATCACCTCGTAATGGAGATGCGGGCCGGTGGACCGCCCTGAATTGCCGGTCTCGGCGATGCGCTCGCCCCTCCTGACCTTCATTCCCTCGCCCACGAATACCGTCTTCAGATGGGCATATCTTGTCTTGTATCCGAAGCCATGGTCGATAACCACGGAATTGCCATAGCCGAAAAATTCGAAGGTGACAGACTCCACCACGCCGTCACCCGTGGCATATACGGGATTGCCCGGCTTGCAGGCGAAATCGAAGCCCGTATGCATCTTGGAAACCCTGGTTATCGGGTCGGAACGGTAGCCGAATGAGCTCGAGAGCCTGTAGGTGCCCTCCTCCGGGGCAATCGGCGGGACTGCCGGGATGCAGGAGGCCATGTCTCCAGCCTTGTTCGACATTGCCAGCACCTCGTCGAGAGACCTGCTCTGGACATAGGTCTTCTTGGTAAGTATGTCGAGCCTGACTGCGGTCTTCTTCAATATGGAATTCTCCGGGAGCATGTCCAGATAGTCATACCTGTTCACTCCTCCGAAGCCGGCATTCCTGACCTCGGCGGGTATCGGGTTCATTCCGAAAATGTTCCTGTAGATCTCGTCATCCCTGACCCCGAGCCCGTCAAGAGTCGCCTCGCAGGCGTCAAGCTGCCTGTTCATGAGCTCGATTCTGGATGCCCATCTGGCATTGGCCATCTTCAGGACGGCAGTCTTCGGGAGCACGATTCCGAAAACAGACGTGGCCAGCCAGAAATATACGAAAGACAGGGCAATGCTGAAGCACATCAGCAACGCCAGCTTTATGAATCTCGCCCGGGGAGACACTTTTTCAATTTCGTACAGAAGCGTCTCAGGGTTGAGTTTATATCGCTTGAAGTCAGACATATTTCGCAAATATAATCTTTTTTGAGAAAAAAGTTATAATTTTGCCGTTTGATTGGGGAAGAGGCCCCGGACCGTAAATGAAAAACCGTGCCATACCCAGCATGGGAATGAATGGGAATGAAAATATTTATATGATGACATCCAACGAAATAAGACAGAAATTTCTCGATTTCTTCGCTTCCAAGGGACATCAGGTTGTCCCGTCAGCGCCAATGGTGGTCAAGAATGACCCTACTCTGATGTTTACCAATGCCGGAATGAACCAGTTCAAGGACATATTTCTCGGCAATGTCACTCCAAAATCCCGCAGGGCGACCGACTCGCAGAAATGCCTCCGCGTGAGCGGAAAGCACAATGATCTCGAAGAGGTAGGCCACGACTCGTACCACCACACGATGTTCGAGATGCTCGGAAACTGGAGTTTCGGGGACTATTTCAAGACCGAGGCCATAAGCTGGGCCTGGGAGCTCCTCACCGAGGTTTACGGCATTGACAAGACCAAGCTCTACGCCACCGTGTTCGAGGGCAGCGCCGAGGACGGCACCGAACTGGACGAGGAGGCAAGGCAGACCTGGCTCAAGTATCTCCCGGAGGACCACATCCTCCTCGGAAACAAGCACGACAATTTCTGGGAGATGGGCGACACCGGTCCTTGCGGCCCCTGCAGCGAAATCCACATCGACCTGAGGGACGAGGATGAAATCGCAAGGATTCCGGGACGCGAGCTCGTGAACAAGAGCAACCCTCTCGTGATCGAGATATGGAACCTCGTGTTCATGCAGTACAACAGGAAGGCCAACGGCGAACTCGAGGCCCTGCCTGCCCACAACATTGACACCGGAATGGGCTTTGAGCGTCTCTGCATGGTACTCCAGGGCAAGAAGAGCAACTACGACACCGACGTATTCACCGGAATGATCTCCAGGATCGAGGCTCTTTCCGGACATTCATACCACGAGTCTGAGAAGACGGAGGTGGCAATGAGGGTCATTGCGGACCATATCCGCGCCATCAGCTTCTCCATTGCAGACGGTCAGCTTCCTTCCAATGTGAAGGCCGGCTACGTCATCAGGCGAATCCTCAGAAGGGCTGTGAGATACGGCTACACCTTCCTCGGATTCAATGAGCCGTTCCTCTGCAGGCTGGTTTCCCAGCTCGCCGATGACATGGGCGGCGCCTATCCGGAGCTCCGCAGCCAGCAGACCCTCATCGAGACCGTAATCCGCGAGGAGGAGTTCGCATTCCTCCGCACCCTCGACAGGGGCATCAGGATGATGGACGACTATCTCGCCAAGGCTGCCGACACGAAGGTAATAGACGGGAAGGATGCGTTCGTGCTCTATGACACCTACGGATTCCCGATCGACCTCACCGAGCTCATCGCATCGGAAAACGGCTGCAGGGTGGACCTCGAAGGCTTCAATGCCGAGCTCGCCAAGCAGAAGGAAAGGGCCCGCCAGGCCACTTCCAATGAGTTCGGCGACTGGGTTCAGTATCACGACGCCGAGGGCAGCGAGTTCATCGGCTACGACTATCTGGAGCTCGAAGGAGCCAGCCTCATAAAGCAGCGTACCGTAAAGCAGAAGAACAAGGTGATGTACCAGCTCGTCTTCGACCGCACTCCGTTCTATGCGGAGATGGGAGGACAGGTAGGCGACACCGGCTACATCGAATCGGAGAGCGGCGAGAGAATCAATATCCTCAATACGGTGAAGGAGAACGACCTCACCATCCACATTGCGGAGAGGATTCCTTCAGACTGCACTGAGTCATTCTCCCTCCGCGTGGACAGCGAAAGGAGGCTGAAAATCGCAGCCAACCATACGGCGACCCATCTTCTCGATCATGCATTGAGGGAGGTTCTCGGCAAGCACGTGGAGCAGAAGGGCTCATTCGTGGGCCCGGATTATTTCCGCTTCGACTTCTCGCATTTCTCCAAGATGACAGACGAGGAGCTCGAGAAGACAGAACAGCTGGTCAACAGGCTCATCCGCCTCGACTCCCCGCTTGAGGAAAACAGGGAGGCCACGATGGAGGAGGCCAATGCAATGGGCGCAATCGCATTGTTCGGAGAGAAATACGGAGACAGGGTAAGAGTCGTCAAGTTCGGTGACTCCGTGGAGCTCTGCGGTGGAACGCACGCTTCCGCAACCGGACGCATCGGAATGTTCTCCATCGTGTCCGAAGGAGCAGTCGCCGCCGGCGTGAGACGTATCGAGGCATTGACCGGAGAGGCTGCCTGGAGGCATTTCAGGGCCGTCCAGGACTCAATGAAGTCAGCCAGGGCATTCTTCAACAATACTCCTGACCTCACCGAGGCCATCAGGAAAATGGTTGAGGAAAATGCCGGATACAAGAAGGAGATCGAGGATTTCGTACAGGCCGAGACAGCCAGAATCGCCGAGAAGCTCGAGAAGGAGGCCAAGGACATCAACGGCATCAAAGTTGTGTCAATCTCCGCCCCGATGGACCCGGCAATGGTGAAGAATGCCGCAGCCATCCTCCAGAAGAAGATGCAGAACTTCATGCTCGCCGCTGCAGTCGAGTTCGAGAAGAAGCCGGGACTTGTCCTGATGTATTCTCCGGACCTCGTCGAGAAGGGAAAGAATGCAGGCAAGGATATCCGGGAGGCGGCAAAGTGCATTCTCGGAGGCGGTGGCGGACAGCCTGGTCTCGCAACTGCAGGAGGAAAGAACACCGAGGGCCTGAAGGACGCTCTCGCCAAGATGATCGAACTCGGTACCGCATAGGCGACCGGGGACTGACACGCACACAGGTATTGGAATGAAGAAACTGGACAGATTCATCGTGAAGTCATTTGCAGGACCTTTCGTGGGCATCCTGCTGATTGTGGTCTTCATCATGATGATGCAGTTTCTCTGGCTCTACATCGATGAACTCGTAGGCAAGGGACTGGGACTCAAGATCATACTGGAGTTCCTCGGCTGGGGAAGCGCCACAATGCTCCCCCTCTCGCTTCCGCTGGCGACATTGCTCGCCTCCGTGATGACCGTAGGCCAGCTGGCCGAGAACAACGAGCTCATTGCAATGAAGTCGGCCGGAATCTCCCTCACGAGAATACTCACGCCTCTGATCATCTGCGCGGCCGTCATCTCCGTCATCGCATTCTTCACGGTGAACAATCTGGTCCCTGTGGCCTTCAACAAGATTTACACCCTGAGGGACGACATCGGGCGCACCAAGGAGGAAATCAACATTCCAACAGGCACATTCTACGACGGTATCGACGGATATGTGCTCCGGGTGGACAGCAAGGATGACAAGACCAAGATGATGCACGGAGTGCTGGTATATGACCATACCGGCAACAAGGGCAACACCAGCGTGACCATAGCCGACT